>JACQOX010000008.1 GCA_016202335.1 Deltaproteobacteria bacterium | reverse complement strand
TGCCGGCAGTAGTATTTCTCAGTAAATTTTGGTGGAAGAAATTTGTCATACATAAAAGTGAATCAAACTTGTAAAAAAATGAGAAAAATCTTTCTATTGTTGATGCCTTTTATTTTGATCTCCCTAGCCTCCGCCCGTTCCAGTGCGACAGACAAACATTATCACGTAGTCCATATAGTCGATGGCGATACTTTTGATGCTACAGATGGTCAGATAACATTTCGAGTTCGAGTTGCCGGTATGGATGCCCCAGAATCTAAGCAAGAGTTCGGAAAATGGGCAACTGTGGAGCTTAAAAAGCTCATTGAAGGAAAAGAAATAACCATCCAACCGATAGCTAAAGGATTGGATCGGTATAATCGGATTCTAGGGCAGGTTTTTTTGGAGGGTGAAGACATCTCTCTTCTAATGATTCAAAAAGGTTTTGCTTTCTACTATCGGCCGCGGTGTCGAGATTATCCGGAAGACAAACAGCTTTACGATTATGATCCCAGATCGTACGTCGATGCCGAAAAAGCAGCGCGTGCCACAGAGGTCGTTATCTGGTCAAAAAAATCTGTGAAGCTTCCTTGCCAGTTTAGAAAAGAACATCCTTACCATTAATTTCTTATCGACCAGCCTGAAAGGCCGGCAATCTGAGCAACTCCTCGATGTAGTTCTTGAGCGCCTCGTCATTTTGAAGGAGGGGCTTTCTCTCAACGGTACAGAAGATCCGGCCGTCTTCCACTTTATGACAGCCTCTAATTTCGACCTTGCGGAGGCTGGGTGCAGGTGGTCTCGGTATTCTCGGGCGGGTAAGTGGACAGCAGCTCGCTAACGCGGTCATCAGACAGATTATCAGAGGCAATCTCATCAACTCTCTTTTCATGGGATCGCTCCCTTTCGGCTTGAGCCTGGGAGGCTTTCGCTAGTTCCCGGGCATCTTCCTCGGCCGTTTTCGCTCTTTCGTTGGCCGCCTTGAGGTTGCTCAAAAGCCAGCCGACAACAGTAAAGAAAAGTGCCGAAATTGCCCTCCCTATGGAGAGGAGGAGATTCATTGAGGAGGTTTATCCGCCGACCCCTTCTGCATCAGGGCTTTGGCGATATCCGTCACGACCTGTGGCAGTGTCTTTTTGAAGACAAAGGTGAAAAGGAGCGCGATGAGCGTTAATCCGCCTCCGATCCAATTCCACCAGGTCCCCTGCGTGAAATAGGTAACACACTGCTCCAGATCGGCTTGCGAAGTGATCCGGAAGGGATCAGCCTTGGCTATTGTTGCCAACCCCAGGATCATTACTACGGTCAGCAGAAACGTTTTTTTCATGTCCCCCTCCTTGAACCATCATTTGGTTTTTATAAAATCCATAGAGTCGTTCGGCTTCTTCGAGTGCTCCCTCAAGCCGGGCCACTTGCTCCGATGCATTGTGCCCAGAAGATTTGAGCGCCGAGATTTCTTGATTCAAATGAAAGATCCTTTTTTCAAATTCGACCATCATGCGACTTTCCTTTCTGTAGGTACCCGATACGAGAGGACGCGATTTGCAGGAAACGCCTCAATCCTGACGGCGTTCCCTTGATTTCCTCCGAGTATCTGGATGTGATTGCCGGCAGTCTTCCCAATGAAGAAACCGACGTGTCCCTGCCATAGCGACAGACCTCTTTTCAAAACACAGACACATCCCAAGACAGGCTCCTTGATTTCATCGCCCCAATGAATCCAAGAGCGGGCGGCCGCCGAACGCGTGCCTTCGATATCCACCTGGGCAAAGCACCAATTGACGAAGGCGGAGCACCACGGGGTTTCATCGTTCGTTGCCTTCAGCACCGTTGCTTGGTCATATTCGAGGATCCGCGGATTGTTTTTTGATCCTGGAATTTCACAAACACCGATTTCTTCTCGGGCAAATTCTAGCCAGGGCGGTTCAACAATGGGCGGAATGTTTTCCGAAGGGATCATTTCTTTCTCTCCACAGAGGCCTTGATCACGGCGACATCGGACTCGACGTCTTTCAACTTTTCGAAGATGCGGTCGACCTTTTCATCGATCTTGCCGTACATCACGTCTGTGTAAGTCTTGGATGATTCAATGCCATTGAAATGGGCCGCAACGACGCCGCCGACCGCGATAACCAACGAAACAATCATCATCCATCGAGTCCAGAAGCCGTTCATGAAGGCACCCCTTTAATCAACCGGTCCCGGCGCCATTGCCGTGCAGACCCATGAATTGAGAGCCCTGCAATAGCAGAGCTCGGTTGTGGCACCGCCGGTATCAAGGCGGGCCTGTCCCACTGAACAATTGCCGGGTATTAAATCCGCCTGGGTCAGTTCCAGAATATTCACGTTGTGGTAGTCGACCGCTCCGGGAGGATCGGCATTGATTGAAGTCGTGATGATTCCCGGCAGAATCTTTACCTTTCCGAAGGTGGGGGTGATGATTCCGTTGAATCCATCATGGTCTAAAGTAAGCGCTTGGGAGCCGCCGGCTTCTTCAATCCGGAAGGCACTTCCGAAATTATTCTTGAACCGTATATCTCCCCATTGGGCTCTGATGACTCCTTGTCGTCCCGTTCCGGATCCATTTCCGAATCTATAAAGGATGTCGCCGCCGTTATTGTTTCCGACGCTGGCATGGCCCGTCTCGAGGTCGATATCCCCACCTTTTCCTCCTGGAAGAAGAGTTCCACCGTCGCCTGCCTTCACCTGAAATTTGACACCAGGATCCGACTTGGCCACACCATCCAGGTCATCTCCCTCACCAAGAATAAAGCCGAAGCGTTTCGTATCGACGTCGTCCACGAAACCCATTGCGCCGAACTCATTCCGGACCTGATTTTTTGAATGAAGGACAAGAATCGCCCCTCCAGCGGTTGGAGGAACAAACGATCCGAACCAATCAAACCCTTTGTCGGCCTCATTGACGATATTGATGACGCCCGAAGCAGGCGCTGTCAAAACGGTTGAGTGGGGATTATTGACCGTTGAATAAAGAAGGGAGGATTGAGTAATGCCCGCACTTCCAAGGCCCAAGGAACCATCAATCGCAAGATCATGAACCCCTGATAGATCATTGGCGCCGTTGAGGATAACACCGCTATTCTGGATATGCTGTCCGTCAGGACCATCAAATCTGACCACGGCATTGTGGGTCGAGCTGCCGGGACCAGAAACATTTCCGCTGCCACCTCCGCCACCACAGTTGAGGGCAAGATTGCCCATCATATCTAAGTGGATGGGGATTGCCTCTCCATTGGGATTTACACCGGCGATAACCTGGGGGGTTAAGTAATCCGGCTGGCTGGAAAGGTTAGGCAGAACCTGCGGCTCAGCAAAGGCTAGCGCGGGGATGAATAGAATAGATAAAAGAATCTTCTTCATAACTTCTCCGTTTCTTTCGGCTTGTCCGTGCTGGGATTTAAAGCTGTCTGAAATTTATTGTTCAGGAACAAAGCGATCGGTGCATAAGAAAGCCCGCGCGCTTTGACAGCCATGTCGATCAGGCCAGTAATTTCAGCGATTTCTTCCACGCTGAAATCGATCCTGACAATTTTTTGTGTTTCTGTTTTTTCTTCAGACATTTTTCCTCCCATCATTTTTTAACAGCATCGAACCTGAAGGCTTTTTGAAATCAGAACCTCCCCGGTAGAATTCTTCACGTAACAACGCGCTGTCTCCTTGGAAGTATCGTCCGGAAGATACCATTGGAAATTTGCGTGACTATTTTGCATCTGCACACGACCGTCTCTGGGAATGAGCCGTCCGAAATTGCATTCGACCAGGATCTCACAGTTGATTCCTTGGACATCCTCATCGTTCGCATGATTGACGCAGGTTTCTTGCGTCGTTTTCACGCACACCTGCATATCTAAAGTGACACCACCTTCGGTGTTCACCTCGTGCATGGAGCAACGCTCCTGCTCTTCGTGATTGAGAAGTCTGTCTTGAGGAATAATCCGGAGACAAAAATAAGGTCGGCGTTCGAGTTGGTCGGTAGAGTCTAGTTTTGAAGGTTTATATTCGTTGTACCCGGTGGGTATCTCTTCGGCGACCAGATAGTCCATGTTGACTGGATTCTGACCCGTCACCTTCTCTAACAAATGTGGCCACATGGTCCCCTGACGGATGCTTTCCCATACGGTTGAAATATCAGAATCCGCGGATACGATAGATCCATTCGGATCCCTTTCAGCATGAACATGGGAGCCGATGATCTGATTTGTTATCTTGTCGAAAAAATAGGTGCATTTCGCCATTAGCTTGGCCCTCCTGTATTGTCGCTGCACTCAATGACGCTGCGATTGTAGGCACACACGATACTTTCATTACCTGCCCGTTGCCGGACTCGGAATTCCCAATTGAGCGTTCCACCATTAAAGGAAGGCACCGTCGGACACACATTCCCACCAAAGGCTTGTTGTCCGGGGCCTCCGATCCACGCCTTGTTGTCACTGTCATAACCGCCACCACCTTGAGTCATGTCGATTTGACAGATTCCCCATACGGGCATGTCCGAAGCGGTAAAACCTCCGACGGTGAGGATGTCGTCTGTCTCAATGTTTTGTGTTTGTTTGCCGTAGACCAGGAATGATCGACCTAGAGAAATCGAATGGGTGTGGATGTTGATATTAATGCCATCGACAGTAACTCCGCCGGCGCACGCCAAGTTTTGCTGTAAAGTTTGTCCGCCCTTATTCAAATGAAGATATTGGGGATGATCGTCATCGCCTAAGCCGGAAAGCGCGCCGTGATCGGAGACGCCAGCGTTGGCATCCACATAATCTTTCGTCGCGATGGTCGTTCCCGGATCTCCGCCGCCCGTCGATGGATGGTGAAGCTTTTGATTAAAACTTTGACCGCCTTTATTCAGATGGGCGTACTGAGGATGATCATCATCCCCCAAACCTTGAAGAACACCATGATCCAAAGCAGCGTTGTGCTGCGTGATATTTGATTGAGAGATTCTCGCGTCGGCAAATGTCCCCGACGTAATCTTAGAGGTATCGAGATTTGGGATCCGAGCGTCTGCGAAGACCCCCGAAGTAGTCTGGGCGGCATCGAGAATGAGATTGGCTTGATATTGAGTAACATTGGAAGCAGCGATCCGCGCGTCGGCAAAAGTGCCACTAACAATCTCTGAAGCGTCATGAGTATGTGGCGCCGGCGCGACCACGCCGATCATTGTGGTGATGGCCGCTTTAAGTTGTACGTGATTATTTTTTCCAGCCTGGTTGAGTTGGATCCCGGCCTGCTCAATGACGTAGCAGATTTCCTCCTGCATCGTGTTGGCCCAGTCGGCGGAAACAACAGTCGCCTTCTGTCCCACGGCAGGATTTCCTTTTGAGAAAAAGCCCGCTAATTGACCGGGCGCATCTGGCGCCGGAAGAGCGGGTACGGTTCCTTGAGAATCAATCCTAAACATTTTTCTTCCTCACTATTGATAGATGAACAAAACCACCGAATGAGACGGTTTGGCGTGATTGATGATGCACTCCAAAATGTCGTCTCCGAACTCCACCAATCTTTCCCCCACCGTATGACTGTTCACTCGAAAGGGTCGGATGGTTTGCAAAGGGGCAATCACTCCGAAGGCATGCATCCAATCGACGCCATAGAGCGGTCCACCCACCGGATCCTCGACATGAAACTGGTCGTACTCCTCGATCTCAATCGGGTAGCCAAGGGGAGCGGCCAGGTCCTTGAAGAACTGGATGCTCTGGTTCCCACGTTTGACGAGTTTGGAAACAATCTGGTCGCGCCGTTCCTGCAGTGTATTGGCCAGTCCCGTACATTCATCGGGAAGGCCAACGGCTCTCTCCCAATCTTCCAGCATCTCGTAGGTCGAGCGGGGATCGGCTTCGTTTAAAAGATCCTGGGTGCGATTCTCGATCCGGAAAAGTTCGTCGGCAAAAGCGTTGACGAGTTTTTGCCACGTTGATCCGTCGTTCTGATTCCACGCCTCTCCGGTCGGGAGAAGTCTGGAAACCTGATTCTGATAATCCTTAAGGCTTAAACCCATGTGATCACCCCCATCTGAGGTAGGTGGCCAATCGGGCTCACGAAATCGGCGACGGGGGCAGTGATGGTATGATCCACTTCGCCCTTGGCGATCGAGACCGCCTCGTTCATGTGACTCAAAAGAATCGTCCCTCCCGGTTCCGCTTCCCGGTAAACCATGTCGGTTAATTCTGCCTCGATGGCCGTTCTGATTTCCGGCGTGTCCGGGAAAATGGAAATCGTGAAATCAATCGGATCTGGAATGGGCGAAAAGACAATGACGTGGGCAGTGACCGGTCGGACGGTTTGAATATAATCGGCGACTTCTTGTACCTCTGAGGGATCAGGAATAATGGGATTATCATTATCCCTCACGAAGGTAACAGCGACGGTCCCTGGTCCCAGGTATTCTTCATAAACCCAGACGCGAGTTACACCGGGCACGCTCTTGGCCCAGAGTCGGTAGTCTTGATCAGCACCCCCGAGAGGAGGTTCCTGAATCCGTTCCAACAATCGGCCCCTTAATTCTTCTGTCGTCTCTTCATCATTGCCCCCGGTTAAGCCCGTCGGATCCACAAGCCCCGTGGAATCGACTCCGGCAATCGGCGAAACGAGTGTGAGCTCGACGTCGGGATCAGCTTCTCCATCGGATCCAGCAACAAGTGCTTGAACGCTGACATTGGCTGTTCCATTGGCGATTGTCGCATCGGCCTGAGATTCGTATTGAACACCATCATTCCGGACAAAAAGTGTGAGTTGCGGGATGAGGCTTCCATTGGTTCCAGTTAAGATGATTATCCCGCCCGCAAACGTGGCCGGTTTTTTCTTGATGCCCCAAATGGAAGCCCATCGTTCGAGATAGGATTTTATGGCGGAGTCAGGGAGGACCTGCTTGGAGATGAAATCGAGATGTCCGTGGAGAAGATGTGAGGAACCGGCCAGCACGCGGCCGACGACGAGGATAACCGAGCGCCGTAAAAAAGCCCCAGCAGTCGATAGCCTTGTCTCCAGATCGGTTTTGATCCGATCGTTGATATCCTGAAGTGTTGGTCTATTGAATCCCATTGCTTCCCCAGATAAAACCGTAGCGGTACCTGATACGGTCATCGTGAGGACGCTTAATTTCCATTGCAATCGAGATTTGGTAGAGACCTGCTCTTTCCACAAACACAGTGATGTCTTGGGCGATCTGATCGTCAATGAGCCATTGCAGGGCCTCTTCACAATACCGCTTGGCCCGGTCCAGGAGATCTTGGGTGATTTTCTCCCGCTTCAATGTCCAGAGCTTGGAACCGATCTGGTCTTTGTCGTCATTCAAGGCATCGGCCCACCAGCCCCTTCGGTCTTTCTCGCCGGTGGGTAACTCATCGACAACCACTCGATGGTCGGTGAAAAGGCTGATGATGACTGCCGTTTTGAGGCTGTCATCCAATTTCAGGTCGTTGCTCTCCATCGTAATGTCGAAAGAAAGACCGTTCTGGGTATCAAGTTTAATGTCTGACATAATGGCCCTTACATTGATTGATTCGGTCCCCCGGTTGTTCCGCCTTGAGGATCGCTATGGTTATGCCCGTTATAAATTCCCCTCATCTGATCCATTGATCCTGTGTGGTCGGAGACCTGACCGGACGCATTGATGTCTCCGCTGCCACCGTTTGAGTTCAGCATCGCAAGCCCGCCCGCGATACCGACATTGCCGATAAAATTCGAGTTCGGTGCCGTGACATTGAACGAGGGGGTTGTGATATTCACCGCGGAGGTGGCGTTGATCGTCAGCGTTTGCGTGACGATCTCAATCTGATTTCCGCGCTTCAGTTTGATGTAATCACCTTCGTCGGAATACAGAGCGACTTCTCCTTCCTGAAGGCCTTTCAATCGGTATTTCCGGTTATCCACCACAATCAAAAGACCGTGGGACCGGTCACCTCCCGGAAAAACAGCGATGCCCTCGGAGCCTTTGGGAGGATGCGAAGTAAGGCCGTAATTTTGAAACCGCTCCATGTCGTCCTGAACTTCATCGGCCAACAAACTCGCCTGCATGCTCTGGATCCCCTGATCATCTTTGATCGTCTCGATCACGGCGCGCGAGATGGACATGAGAATTCGGCGCTTCAGAGGTTCCAATAATTTACGGAACTCTTTCATAATTCGTATTCCCCCACAGGATCGTTCTTTTTTTCCACCTTGGGCTTGGGGATGAAGGCGTCCGGCTTCTGTAAAGTCATGACCGTTTCGCGGCCGCTTGATCCGGAAATCTTCCACTCGATATCCGCGATTAATAATTCCTGTTTAAGGCCCAGAGTTTTTGATTCGAAGTAGACGATCTCATTTACTTGCCAGAGAGGACCGCTTTCATTCTGTTCGAATCCTTGAACCGTGACGGAAACTTTGGAGGCATTGGCGGCCCGGACCGCGGCCTCCCATTGGGCTCTCTTTTTAGACTCGGCTAAATTTGCCTGTTGCTCGGCGATGATCACCAGGGGGCGATATCGTTTAATGACTGGATCAGAAGCATCTCCTTTAACTTGGGAGACATGCTTGCCATGCGTCTGATCGGTTCCTTTCATTTGAGCTTTCACAAAATACTCTGAGAACCGCTCCTTGGTATCCAGCGAAAGGTTCGCCTGTTTGACGTTTTGACTTTCAATAAGCGAGATCTGGGCTTTATTTTTTCCCAGCTTCGTAATGACGATATTTCCCAATCCATCACTTGAAAAGAGAACGCCTCGCAACCTCGCGGCTCGATCCAGAGCCTCAAAGACGGTTTCTCCGGTCTTGATGACAAATCCCGGAAATGGTGCTCCAACATCAGTTTCCGCCCGGACGGACAAACCAAAAGGCTCGGTGAGGAGCTGGGCAATTTTTAGAAGATCGGCATTTTTAATTTCGCCACTTTTATAGATGGCGGAACAGTCCACCAGGTCCGCGCTTTTATCTCTTCCGGAGACGCTCACTGTGTGGCCGGAGGCATCGATGGAATTTTGGATTTCTTCGACAAAACCCGTGACCAGAACATCATCTCCGATCTTGACCTGCGCCTCATCCCCGATGCTGATGAAGAAAACCGATCCCGTTCCGCCCCAATTATCGGTCACCGACAGGTTGAACTCGCCGGCGATTGCTTTGACGGAGCGTTTGACCGAAGCCTCAGTCCAGCCTTCGTACTTCTGACCGTTCACAAAAAGAGAAACATCAGGCGTCACGGATCACCTCCAGCGTGATGCCACCGGGAACAAAACCGGGATGCTCGACTTGGTTGCGCTCGACAATATCCGTTTCACGATCCAGTTTTTCGTAGAGGTCATAAGCCAAGACAAGTGACGGTCGGGTTTGGATATTCTGATAAGGAACAACGCTCGGAAGATCCTCGGTGGGCGGAGGGAGGGCCTCGCTCAAGGTTTTTCTTACATCGTGCAGGGCCTGATAGGTATCATCGTCGATCTCTTCTGCTTCCATTTGTTGATCGATCACAGTCAGAATTTCGTCCCGCGCGGTGATGGCATCTTGAAGTGAAGGATAGGCGGCTTGAGCTGCAATCGGAGCAACCCAAGCGATTGCCGCCTGTTTGACGAGACCGACAATTGCATCCAGGTTTTGTTTTTCTCGAACCCGGGTTGCCGTCCCGCCCAAGGCTGCGACGAGGGCCGGAATAACGGGTGGATCAAGTTGATTGCTGGCAGGCTGATTTGGAATGTCTTTTCCTCCAAAATCCTTACCGCCGAAGTTCATCAGAATTTTATAGGCCTCGATGACCTCCCGAGGATCCTCCGAGATGGTGCTGATCTTCGAAATGGTTCCAAGAATTGCAGGTGAGAGTTTTCCAGCATCGGGGATGAGACTGTCGATGTCCTCCGCAATTTGTTTTGCGGAAAAATAAAACTCGGCAAAAGTTCCTTCGATGGATCCTTTGATTCCCGTGAACGTATCGGACAAGGCCCGCACTGTCTCTTTGGCCGTATTCAGGACGAATTGTGGGAATTCGAGAACCTGATAGGCCAACTCAAATGCTGCTTGGGCCTTGGATAATAAATTATCCCTCGCATTGGCAATAGAGAAAATATCATTCCGAGCAGAGGGAAAAATGCGCTCTCCGGCTTCGACAAAGGGGATGGAAAACCTTGCAACCCCACCCTCGGACGTGGATTCCGACACCCTGATCTTTCCTGAAACGACGACGAAAATGGATCCATAATACGGATGAATCAATTCGCCCCGGCCAGGACGTTCACAAGCGGAGATGAGGGAGTCCCTTTCCCGCAGATAATCATTGCCGATCACATAGGCTTCGACCGTGAATTCTTTCTGGGCGCGGCCCAAATCCTCGGCATAAGGGACATCCCGAAGAGGATATTCGTGCAGCACGTTCCTTCGGCCAAAACCGGCTGAAGAGGAATCCACGAAAAACGGGATGCCCCGGAACGAACCTTTGCGTAAGCTTTCTCTCCATCCCATTAGTCACCCGCCATTGAATAACCGAGACTTAAGTTGAGAGGCACTTCGCCTCTCGGATCTCTCTCGACTCTTGTCCCCTTGGGGAGATTTTCAAACTTGACCGTCACTTCGGATTTGTTCGCCACGATTCTCGTCGCCGTCCTGTTGTCCGCCGGGTTTGTAGAAGGGAGAAGAGCTGGTCCCATCCGGACTGATCCGGGCGCTCCAACATCCGACATTTGAGACAGGCTTTTCAAAAACCCTTCATCTGGGACTTGAGGAAGGTTCAAAGTTTTTGGCGGAGAAAAAGGTTCCGCTGCACTTGTCAGTTCTTCAAAGAGGTTCTTTTTAGCTTCCGCTTCCTGTTCGAAAAATTGCTTGAAGCCGGTGATCTTGGTTCCGTCTTCACCGAACCCCAGAAATCTTTTGAGAGTGGAGAACCCGGACATTTCTTTTAAGAGATCCACAATCTTGGAAAAGACGTCTTTTACTTTCTCCCAATGTTGGGCGAGAAACTGTCCGGCCGTGATCAGCATGCCGATTGGAGAAAACATCCTAAAGATAGCTCCCACAGGGCCGTTCCAGAGAGAGGTGAAAAACTCTTTCACTTGATCCCAATTTTTAACGAGATAAATGCCTGCTTGAATCAACCATCCGAGCGGGGAAAACATTCTGAAAACAGCGCCGGCCGGCGAGTTCCACAAGGTGACGAAAAAATCTTTAATCTTCTCCCAGTTCCTGACGACCAACCAGCCGATTCCGATGAGGGCACCTAACGCGAGAATAAACCAGCCGATAGGATTCGTAAGCAGAGTGTAACCGAACATTACGAGTGCTTGGACCAAGCCTCCCACGGCGAGTAAGACTTTTGAGCTGATGAGTACGGCCAACACTCCCAATGCGATTTGCAGCCTGTCTGAATCTTCAGTGATCCAAGCAAAGGCCTTCCGGATTGGCAAAAGTTTCTCCCATAAGCCATGAAAGGCTTTACCAATGGCCTCCAGACGGCCGGGAAGTTTTTCTCCAAAATCATGTGCCCATGCTCGAATTGCTTCTTCTTTGCCGTGCAGAAAATCAGTGAGCTTCCGGGAAAGACTATCCAAAGATGGGATCAAGGCGCTGACAATGGGAAGAGACATTGCTCCTAATTGTCGTGAGAGACGGTGAAGGACATCCCCGAAACTTTCAGCCCGTGCCGCATCCTCTTCCGAAATAAGTCCCGGCGTCTGCTTCTCAAGCATCTTGAGATTTTCCGCGCCATCCTTGGCAAGAGAAGCCAGAGCCTTGTTCGATGTTTTTCCGACGGCAGCCGTGGCGAGGGCCAGCCTTCCCGTATCTGTTTTTGCCTGCGCGATCCGGTTGATGAAGAGCCGTAAGGCTTCACCGGTATCCTTAGTCTTGAGCATCTTATCGAGAAGAGGCCGGTCGTATTTTTGAAGAATCTGAAAGAGAGGTCCCGCATGCCTTCGGGCATCACCTAGGTTTTTGGCGAACTTGACGAGACCAGCCTGAAAATCCTCGGCGTTTCCTCCCGACTGCTCGAAGGCGTAACCCAGGGTTTGAATCGATTCGACGCCGGCTCCCGTAGCATTTCTGAGATCGATGAGATGGCTTGCAGTCTCGACGGTATCATAAATGACCTTGGTTAAAGCGGCCCCCGCGATGCTTCCGAACAGCACGAATTTTCCGGCCAGTGAAGTGACTGCGCTTCCGAGATTTGACGTGGCTCTTCCGATGCCGGCGAAGGATTCTCCTAAACGCCCGATACCAGTGCTTTGCACCAGCGCACCTAGTTGCCCTTCAAATTTCCGTATTGGTTTTTGAAATTGCTCGAGGGAGGCGTTGATTTTCCGGAGAGGTCCGGTAACGCCGTCGAAAGCCTTGAGAACTAAACCGAGTTTGAATGTTTCACCGGCCACGTGGTAGAACCTCCTTCAGTCGATCCATCCAGAAGAGGATCTCCGCGATGTCCATCTCCCAGAGTTCGGAGGGAGGAAAATGGAAGGCGTAGGCTAAGGAGCCGAGGCACTCTCGCCAGTCGCTGGCCCAGGCCCCATAAATTCCCCCATGAGTGTCAAGACCTCCGTCATGTCACCCGGAGAGAGTAGATCAATCACGGAAGGTGGTTGCCCCGAGAGCTTCGCTGCGACGTTTAAAAGATCCCCGACTTTCGGTGTAATGGGCATATCTCGAAAATCCTTGGCCTTCGCTTCTCGGAAGGTGAGAGATTCGATCTTATCGGATCCGAACTGGATGGGTGCCTTGAGTTTGAGTTCCTTGGTTTCCATTAACGTACCTCCTCGGCACTGGCCCCTTCGAAACGGACCGGAATATTGCCTTCTTCCGTCTGACCCGAGAGACCATCCTTGTTTGTTGAAAAAGCGTTCCTCAAGACCACGACTTTGCTGTTGGCCAGCTCGAGTGTAATCGTTGAATCGGTAATGGCCGCGAGTTTATCGACGTCCAAATCCTTGCTGTCAGTGATCTCGCCTTCGATGAAGGCCGCCTGCGGCATTTCTTTGTAGCCGTGGAATCCGTCGGAACCCATGATCGATTCCCGATTCGGTTTTCCCATGCCGTAGGTGAAACTTCCCTTGGCATCAAACTGCTCACCGTCAATCTTCAGAAAAATAATTCCTGCACGTCTCTGGGCCATAAATCCTCCTCCTTAGAGAATGAATCCAATCTGGGC
>JACQOX010000146.1 GCA_016202335.1 Deltaproteobacteria bacterium | reverse complement strand
CTGTACATGGACGCGGTGCAAAAGGCGAACTCCGGGCACCCCGGAACGCCGATGGCGTTAGCACCGCTCACGCATCTCTTGTGGTCGCGATTTTTGAAATACAATCCGAAAAACCCGAATTGGGTGGACCGCGATCGCTTCGTCCTCTCCTGCGGGCATGCGTCGATGCTGCTCTACAGCCAGTTGCACCTCGCCGGTTTCGAGGTCTCGCTCGAAGACCTCAAACAGTTTCGCCAGTGGGGCAGTAAGACGCCGGGCCATCCGGAATATAAACACACCGCTGGCGTGGAAACCACGACCGGTCCGCTCGGCCAGGGATTTACGAACGGCGTGGGCATGGCCATCGCGGAAAAACATCTGGCGGCGCGTTTTAATCGCGACGGATTTTCGATCGTGGATCACTTTACCTATGTGCTCGCGAGCGACGGTGATCTGATGGAAGGCGTGGCCGCCGAAGCTGCGTCTATCGCCGGTCACCTGGAACTCGGAAAACTCATCGTGTTTTACGACGACAATGAAATCACCATCGACGGTTCCACGGAGTTGGCATTTTCAGAAAATGTGGCTGCGCGCTTCGAAGCCTATGGCTGGCACGTACAGTTCGTTGCCGACGCCAATGACTTGAAATTGCTGGAGCAGGCGACACTCACGGCGCAGCAAGAAACGGAAAAGCCATCGCTCATCATCGTTCGTTCGCAGATCGGCTTTGGCAGTCCTCATAAGGCAGGAACTTCTGATGCCCATGGGGCGCCGCTTGGCGAAGAGGAGATTAAACTGACCAAACAGATTTATGGTTGGGATCCCGAGAAAAAATTTATCGTACCGGAAGAGGTGACGGCATTTTATGCGAAATGCATTGCCGCGGGAAAACAACGGGAAGGGCAGTGGCAGGAAATGTTTACCCGCTACGCGAAAACCCATCCGGAACTCGCGCAAGAGTTTCAGCGCGTGATGGAAGGCCGGCTCCCGGAAGAGTGGAAAAACGACTGGCCGAGCTTTGGTCCAAAAGACGCCATGGCCACGCGCCAGGCATCATTTAAAGTGATGCAAAAAGTGGCGGCCGCATTTCCTGAATTCATCGGTGGATCCGCCGACCTTGCGGTGTCGAACCTGACGAGTCTCGAAGATTGTCCGGATTTTTCACCCCTGCATCCGAACGGTCGCAATATCCATTTTGGCATTCGCGAACACGCCATGGCCGGCATTTGTAATGGTATCGCGCTTCACAAGGGACTCCTGCCATTTGCGGCCACATTTTTTACCTTCACGGATTATATGCGCCCGTCGATGCGGCTTGCGGCGCTCATGAATCTGCCGGTGCGTTACGTGCTCACGCACGATTCCATTGGCCTGGGCGAAGACGGACCGACGCATCAACCGATCGAACACCTGATGAGCCTGCGTATCATGCCGAATATGACGACCATTCGTCCGGCCGATCCCACAGAAACGCTGGGTGCATGGCAATACGCTGCTTCCCACCGTGAAGGACCGATGGCGCTCGTGCTGACCCGCCAGAAAGTGCCGTCGCTCGAAGCGACGAATGCCGATGCCGTGGAGAAGGGTGCCTATGTCCTCGCCGAGTCTCCGGGGAAAGCTCTGGAGCTCGTGCTGATCGCAACTGGTTCGGAAGTCGGATTAGCCTTTGACGCTTGGAAGGAGCTCGATACTGCGGGCATTGCCACAAGGCTCGTGAGCATGCCGTCGTGGGAACTGTTTGAGAAGCAACCCAAAGAATATCGAGAAAACGTTTTGCCTCCCCATATCAAGCATCGCATCTCCATCGAAGCCGGAGCCACGTTTGGGTGGCAAAAATACGTGGGCGATGAGGGCAGGTCGATCGGTCTCGATCACTTCGGTGCCTCGGCTCCAGCGAATGTCCTTTTCGAAAAATTTGGACTGACCAAAGAGGTTATCGTCGCTGTCGCGAAACAACTTTTATCCTAACGTACTTCATGAAAAGGGGGAAACCATGCAGTGTACAAAAAGTTTTAAATGCTTCATCACTGATTGTGAATGTTTTGCGCCGCTCGCCACCGTGATTGGAACACCACTCTTGTTTCTGCTTCGCCTTTACTTTGGTTGGCAATTTTTCATGGCCGGGAAGGGGAAGTTGGTAAATCCAGAACAGGTCGCAGGCTTTTTCCAAACGCTGAGTATTCCACTTCCGCAGGTTTCTGCGTATCTCGTCGGGTCCGTTGAGATGATCGGCGGAATCTTGCTCCTTTTGGGACTTGCTTCTCGACTGGCGGCGGTGCCATTGGCCATTACGATGATTGTGGCCTACCTGACGGCACACATCGATACCGTAAAAAATATTTTCGCTGACCCCAAGGCCCTTATGGTTGAAGAACCCTTTCTGTTCTTACTGACCTTATTGTTTGTCTTGGCCTTTGGCCCGGGAAAACTTTCCTTGGATTATTTCTTCGCCAAGCGCTGCTGCAAAGAGGATGACGCCTGTTGTTCGACTGGCGGCTCCTGCTGTTCGTCATGAAAAGTGTTCAAAAAGCTGATGCTTGACAGGTAGCCCTCCCGTCATCTATACGCGGGACCACTTAGAATTTTAGAACAAGGAGAATTTATGTCATTTATCGCAGGATCAGGTTGCGGCAGCTGTTGCGGCGGGGGGCATTCTCATTCCCACGAAGAAGATACGATGAAAGCAGCAACCGGCGGGACCGTTACGATCACCGATAAGGCAGCCGAAAAGGTTGTGGCCTTCCAGCAGTCCATGCAGGGAGCTGCCGACAAACAGCTGCGCATCGCCATTCGTGCAGGTGGTTGCTCCGGTTTTTCGTATGACTTTGTTTTTGACACCAAACGCGACGGTGATTTTGAAGTTGCGGCCAAGGGAACGACGGTCCTCGTGGATTCCATGAGCATGAACATGCTGAATGGTTCGACGATCGACTACGTTGAAACAGTTCAGGGTGCGGGCTTCGTCGTCGACAACCCCAATGCTTCTGGTGGTTGCGGCTGTGGCTCATCGTTCTCGGCCTAGGGCATGTTCGCAAAATTGGCGAGCTGCGGCGTTGGCCCTCACTCACAATCCTCACGTACTTGTTGTGTACGCTCCGGTTGCTCGTTTCGGGCCTGCCTTGCATCTCATCCAATTTTGCAAACATGTTATAAGTCATCAAGAATGTGATCTTCATCCTCGATAATCTCGACTCGTTTACGTACAACCTCTTTCAGCTCACGGCAGAGCTTGGCTTTGCTGCGACCGTAAAGCGCGCCACAGAGACGTCGCTTGAAGCTATCGCGACGCTCAAACCTCAAAAGATCGTCATTTCCCCCGGGCCGAAGCGTCCACAGGATCATCCGTTTATATTTGAAGTGCTCGCGCGATTTGCCGGAAGCATCCCCATTTTGGGAGTCTGCCTCGGCATGCAGGCCATCAATGAATGGCATGGCGGGACCATCTGCCGCGATACGCATCCGATGCACGGCAGGACGAGTGTCATTGAACACGACGGCTCTTCTTTATTTGAGGATATTCCAACGCCGTGTGAGGTTGCCCGTTACCACTCATTGAGACTCGATGGTGTGGCGGAGGAGATGTCGGTGATCGCGTGGACGTCAGACCGTATTCCCATGGCCATCCAGCATCGAAGTTGGCCACTTTTCGGGGTTCAGTTTCATCCCGAATCGTTTTTGACGCCGCATGGGAAAACGCTGCTTCGGAATTTTTATCGCCTATGACTTCTCCCCGCTGCATCCTCACCACCGCGAGCGCTGATGAGCACCAATCGATTGTTGGCGAAGATCACTTTCTCACTTTTTATGCCAAGGGCAGCCGATGCTGGATCGAACGGGGCGATCGCCGTGAAGAACTGCAGGGAAATCCGTTTGTTCTCCTTCGGCAGCTCCTTGATGAATATCGTGCTTCTCCGGGCGGCGCGATCGGCGCGTTCTCCTACGATCTCAAGGACTGGATCGAATCAAGTGAGAGCAAAGCCATTGATGATTTGGATTTGCCACAGATAGCGTTTCAATTTTTTCGACGGCTTGAAAAGCGGCGGATGGATGAGTTCCAGAGCAGCGATTGGGTGGGGGAGCCGGCCGAAGGCCGGGGGAGGGGTTTCCCCTCCCGCGGTTATCGCTGCGAAGTGAACTCGTCCATGAGCCCGCGTTTCGGAAGCCTAAGGTCAAATTTTTCTCGTGAGCAATATCTACAATCAGTGAATGAAGTCATTGAATTGATCCGCGCCGGCGATATTTATCAGGCCAATATCTCCCAGCGCTTTGAATGTGATTTCGATGGGGATCCCCTTGCACTCTTCACCCGAATCCTCGATCTGGGCCCTGCGCCCATGATGGCATATCTTGCATTCCCCGAGTTTACGCTCATAAGCCAATCGCCCGAAAGATTTCTCAAGCGCACAGGAACTGCTGTGGAAACCTGTCCTATCAAGGGTACACGGCCGCGCGGAAAAAATCCGGCAGAAGATGAAAAACTGAAACATGAATTATGGACGAGCGAAAAAGACAATGCCGAACTCGCGATGATCATCGACCTCATGCGCAACGACCTGGGAAAACTGGCGATCCCCGGATCCGTAAAAGTTGCGGATCCGAAGCGCATCGAAACGTACGCCAATGTTCACCATTTGGTCGCCACGGTAACAGCGCAGGTTTTACCAGACGTGAAATCTCTGGATCTCATCAAGGCCTGTTTTCCGGGGGGCTCGATCACCGGTTGTCCAAAATTGCGCGCCATGGAGATCATCGAGGAGATCGAACCCGTCAAACGGAGTTTTTACACCGGCAGTATTGGCTACGTCCGGTTCAATGGCGACTTTGACTTCAACATCGCCATCCGAACGCTTATCGCCACGAAACGGAAACTCTATTTTAACCTCGGTGGTGGCATTGTCGTCGATTCCGATCCGCAAAAGGAATATGAAGAGACCTTGCATAAGGGAGCTTCGCTGATGAAGCTATTCGACGTATGAAAAACACCGGTGTTTTCGAAACCATTCGCTACAAAAACGGCCAGCTCGAGCAGCTTGCCGAGCATCTGGATCGTTTAAAAAACGGATGCAAAGCTTTAGGAATAACGGTCGATTTATATGAAATTGAAAGAAAAATTATAGATGCGATAGAGGCGCAGCATCTCACTCAAGATATCGCTCGCGTTCGCCTCATCGCTTCGGAATTCAATCTTTTGATCTCGGCGGAATCGTATCAACCTCTGCCCAAAGAGACCTATTTTCAGGGCATCCGTCTGCTC
The DNA here is from genome assembly GCA_016202335.1 of Deltaproteobacteria bacterium. Lineage (GTDB taxonomy): Bacteria > UBA10199 > UBA10199 > 2-02-FULL-44-16 > 2-02-FULL-44-16 > JACQOX01. Next base: position 17,834 of record JACQOX010000146.1, on the reverse strand, counting down.
ACCTTGCCCCATCCGCAGCCAAACGAACAGGCCAAGATAAAGTCCCAAGGCCGCCCAGGTTACGAAGAGGCGCTCAAAAAAGCACAACGCCAAGGTTATGATGAAGCGCTGCTTCTACACGGCAATGAAATTCTGGAATGCAGCACCGCGAATATTTTGGTTTCTTGGCAGGGAAAAGTCCTGCAGCCACCGCGTTCAGCAACACGGTTGAGTGGTGTCACTGAAGAAGCTGTGTTGAGGGAAGTGCGAGATCGCGCTCAACTTTCGTTGCCTTGGCCGCTCCACAGCGACGCCCATGTCTATATTACCAGCTCCATGCGTGGCATTCTTCCGGTCCGCCACATCAACGACCTGTCATTCCCTATCGACCCCGAAGATCCGCTTTCTCTTCTCATTCAAAAATTCTGGCCTCATGCTTGATAGGTTATCGATACGCGTCTTTTCGATGGGAGACGGAGAGCATGAAGACGATTTTTTGCTTTTCATCGACACTGTAAAAAAAGCGCCAGTCAGCGATGCGGTATCGTAACACGGCTGGGACAAAACCCTTTAACCGTTTGACGTTGAGTCCAAAGTGAGGCTCCTGGCGAAGTTGGGGATAAACATATTTCTTCAATTTCGTTTGAAGAAACTCAATATTTCCAGCCAGGTCCTCAATGTCTTTTTGGAAGCGGCGGGTTTCAAAAATGCGATAGGATTCAGACAAACTTCCCCCTATGGGCTTTGGCGTCTGAAAGTCCACGGCGAATGCGTTTCAAGAGATCGTCATCAGCGAGAATGGTGTTCATTTCATCATCATCGCAGAAGGCTTCTTGTGCTGCATGCTTAAGGGCCGCAAGTTCGATGTATTGTCCAAGTGGGCGATGGTCTTGTTCCGCATGCTTGGAGAGGGTTTCGTAAGCCTCGTCGTCCATGCGGATGGTGACTGTTTTGGCCATAAAGCCTCCGTATTCAAAAATATTCTATTGTATTCATCTTGCGTTTACAAGTAAAAATTGAAAAGAGTAGTCCATGTATTGCATTGTTTCGCTCATCGCCAGCTCTACCGAAATCATCTGCGCGCTCGGCCTGGAAGACCAGTTGGTCGGTATCTCCCACGAGTGTGATTTTCCGCCCTCAATCACACACCTGCCGCGCTGTACGGAATTTAAATTCGGCGAGCATGCGCTTGGTAAAAGCTACGACATCGATCAGCGCGTGAAGGCCATCGTGCAGGAAGGGCTTTCGGTCTATCGCGTTGACGGTGAAAAACTCCGTGCGCTTCAGCCCGACATCATCATTACCCAGACGCAGTGTGAAGTCTGCGCCGTGAGTTTAAAGGACGTTGAAGCTGCAGTCTGCGAATTGACGGCATCGAAAGCGAACGTTGTTTCACTGGAGACCAATTGCCTGGCCGATCTGTGGCGCGACATCATGAAGGTCGCGGATGCATTGGATGTGCATGAACGCGGCGTGAAGCTCGTTGAATCGCTTCAAGAACGGATTCGTGATGTTGCAATCCGGGTTCAAGATTCTACCAAAAAACCAACCGTGGCCTGTATCGAGTGGATCGATCCTTTGATGTCCGCGGGCAATTGGATGCCGGAGCTCGTGGAGCTTTCGGGCGGTGTGAATCTCTTTGGAGTGGCAGGGAAACATTCGCCCTGGATGACCTGGGAAGAGCTCGTGGCCAAGAATCCGGATTTTATTTTTGTATTGCCGTGCGGTTTTGATATCCAGCGGACGCTTACGGAAATGCATCTGCTGTCGAGTCGTCCAGAATGGGAAGACTTAACGGCTGTGCAAAACAGGAGCGTCATCGTCGCCGACGGCAATCAGTACTTCAATCGCCCAGGTCCTCGGCTGATCGATTCGCTCGAGATCTTGGCCGAAGTCATCCAACCCGACCTGTTTCACTTTGGCCACGAAGGCAAAGGATGGGTTCCTTTTCCAGGCTCACGATGAATCGCATCTTTGTTTATCTTGTGGGTGTTCTTCTTGGAACGTTGCTGATTCTGGCAATGCCGCCGGCCCGGAAAAATATGGATATGAAACCTACTGCTGCACATCACGTCCTGACGTCAGAACAACAGTGGTTCAATGTTTCCCGACCACTCACGCCGGAAGACCTGCAGGGGCGCGTTATCCTCATCGATTTCTGGACCTTCTGCTGCATCAACTGCATGCACGTCATGCCCGACCTCAAAAAACTCGAAGCCGAATTTGGCGATAAACTCACGGTCATCGGTGTGCACTCAGGAAAATTTTTCAACGAGCGCGACGGCGATATGATTCAGAGCGCGGTACTGCGCCACGAACTTGAACATCCTGTGGTGAACGACGCCGGCTTTTCTATTTGGAAAAACTTTGGAGCGCGTGCCTGGCCGACACTCATGCTCATCGGTCCCTTGGGAAAGATCGAACGCGTCTACTCCGGCGAGGGCCATTATCAGGATCTGCGCGCCGACATCCTTCACCTTCTTGAGAAGAATGAGGGGAGGGTGAATGCACAAAAACTGCCCATCGCGCTTGAACGCGAGAAAGCTCCGTCGATGTTCTTCGATTTTCCCAGTAAGCTTGTGTATGCGCCTGATCGTCAGTTCCTGTTTGTTTCTGATACGGGCAATCACCGCATCATCGGTCTTGATCTCGAAGGCCGCGTAAAGCTCACGATTGGATCTGGGAAACGGGGCAGGGCCGATGGAGCATTCGCATCAGCTGAATTTCAGATGCCGCAAGGGTTGTTGTATCATAATGGGGAACTGTTTGTAGCTGACAGCGAAAATCATCTGCTTCGCCGGATCGATTTGATGACAAAGACGGTGGAAACCATCGCCGGTACCGGCATGCAAGGCCATGTCTATCACGTCGAAAACGCTCCAGCGCTTACGACTGCCATCGCCACGCCGTGGGATCTGACGCGTTCAGCTGACGGAAAAGAAATCATCATCGCCATGGCCGGAACTCATCAGCTGTGGGGCTATGACTCCGCCAACAAGACCCTGCGAGTCATTGCGGGGAATGGTATGGAATCCATCGATGATGGGGGGTATCCGCAAAATTCGCTGTCGCAGCCGAGCGGTATTTCACGTCTCGGGGATCGCCTCTATTTTGTGGATTCGGAAACGAGCGCGCTGCGCGTGCTCGAAAAAGAAAATATCCACACGCTCGTCGGCACGGCGCTATTCGATTTTGGATTGAAAGACGGTGTGGGGAAACAGGCGCAGATGCAGCATCCCATCGGTATCTTTGCTGATGAGAGCGGGATCTACATCGCTGATACATACAATCATGCGATTCGCCGTTATGATCCGCAGACACAGCAACTTTCGACGCTTGTCGGAAATGGTGATGCTGGTTTTGTGGATGGTGATTTTTCAAAGGCGCGCTTCAATGAGCCGAACGGGCTCGTGAAGATCGGGCACAAACTCTACGTTACCGACACCAATAACCATCAGATAAGGGTGGTGGATGTGCTGCAGAAAAAAGTTTCCACGCTTTATATTCATGTCCCAACTGATGCTGAGCTTATAACTTGCGAAGACGGCGTCTGCAGGCCTCGCTTGGTCAAAAACTGACGGTAGTCATTTTTATACAAAAAAGACGCAACTTTTTGAGAATCCAACCGATAGAGAAGTATGACCAATATACTTCAGGCGAGCTTTTTTACGCCGCATTTTGCGGCTTTGGCGGTGGGGATGCTGGGCAGTGGGTACTCTTATCCGATCTCCATTTTCTCGGTCTCCTTGGGTGCAGGTCCATTTTTGCCGTACACGGCCGATGCTTCCAAATACAGTGAAGCCCCAAAACAGGCGCGGCAATCACCTTTGCGTCGGCTTCTCGAAGCCAGCGAAAAGCTCTCTGCACGTGAAGCTGCGCTAGTGACGCAGATCGCCGATCCTGATTTTGATACGAACTGTTTCGATCGTTTTGATGTCATCCGCCACAAAATTTTCCGCGACGTAACCGAGACCGAGGCGCTCATGCTATTTCAAGCGGTCCATCACGGAAAGAATATCGAGGCATTGAGCGCCGTGAGTTATTTGGCGCGCAGTACCTCTAAACCCTTCATCAAAGCGATGGCGGCAAAGGCAAACGTGGATTTTTGTCGAGATGAAATCGCGCCTGAGAAACTGTTGGCCGTGGGTATGCGCCTGCGTGAATGTCAGGGTATTCTTGTCCCACAGCTTTTTTCTGATCTCTTTTTTCTCGCTCAACTCGGAAATGCTTCCGCGCAGCGTCTCTTTGATGAATATCCGATTTATCGTTTGCCAGGGGCCGCTATTGGCTTGGATATGCTCTATTTGTTTGCTGAAGCCGGGCGCTTCGATGCCTTGACGCTTCTCGATGCACCGGATCTGGCACCGCATCAAAAAGCGCGGGCTGAATACCTTTTAGGGATTGTCTCCAAGCGGACGCAGAATCGTGTGGAAGCTCTTGCCGAAAGTCCCTTTCCTCAGCACCTCATCGCCAGCGCACTTATGGCCTTAGGTCATGAGCCCCTTGTTTCAGATCGAGCCCCTCGTGCGCAACCGATCATCATTAAAATTAATTCTTCCACTCCGAGCTAATGTTGAGTGAATGATCTCAAAATCCTTTTCTTCCACGGATAATCCAATTGATTTTTACTGGGCCATGCACTAGCCCGACCACTCCATGAGCTATCAAGTCCTGGCGCGAAAATATCGCCCACAAATTTTTACGGAAGTCATTGGGCAGGAGCATGTCACGACGACACTTGCCAATGCACTTTTGGCCGGTCGTTTGCATCACGCCTACCTTTTCTGCGGCGCCCGCGGCGTGGGCAAAACGACCATCGCCCGCATTCTGGCAAAGGCCCTCAACTGCGAACGGGGAGTGACGGCAGAACCCTGTGGGACGTGTCGTTCCTGTGCGGAAATCACGTCCGGCGCTTCATTGGATGTTCAGGAGATCGACGGAGCATCCAATACCAGTGTCGATGATATCCGCGAAATTCGCGAGCGCGTAAAATTCCTGCCTTCGTCGGGAAAATACAAAATTTACATCATCGACGAAGTTCACATGCTTTCGACCAGCGCTTTCAACGCGCTGCTCAAGACGTTGGAAGAACCGCCGGCGCACGTGATCTTTATCTTTGCCACGACTGAAGTTCAGAAAATACCGGCCACGATTTTGTCTCGTTGTCAGCGCTACGACTTTCGCCGCATTCCGGTTTCGCGGATCGCCGATGCCTTGAGCGATATCGCTAAGAAAGAAAATATTACGGCCTCGTCGGAGGCGCTACATCTCATTGCTCGCGAAGCAGGCGGGAGTATGCGCGATGCTGAATCGCTGTTTGATCAGGCGATCGCTTTTGCCGCGGGTGACGTGAACGCCGAAACCGTGCAGTCCATGCTCGGATTTTTAGATCGCAAGCAGCTCATGGATTTGGTGCGATCGGTCATCGTCAAAGATCCAAAACAAGCGCTGACGCTGCTCGACGAAGTTTTTGCGCAGGGGGCAGATCTCACGCGCTTTGGTCTCGACGTGCTCACGGTGCTTCGACATCTGCTGCTCATCCGACAGTGTGGCCATGATCCGCGCCTTGTGGATGCATCCGACGACGAGGTCAAAGAGCTCGGGCAATTAGCCGATCAGTCTGGCATCGAAGAGCTGCAACAGATGTTTTCGATTTGGTACGACGGCATGGAAGACGTCGCCCGGTCATCGTTCCCCAAGATCCTGCTGGATGTTTTGATCCTCCGCCTCTGCCGCGTGGAACCGGTCAAGCCCCTGGGTGAGCTGGTGTCGAAGATCGATGCATTGTTGGGGCGTGAACCCCCTTCAGCACCTGTTCAGGATGTTCCAAAGCTAAAAGATGCTACAACTTTAGTGAGGAGCGGGGGGGCTTCGAGTACGAGCCCGCACCTGCCTGCCGGCAGGCAAGGCGCAGAAGTACCCCCGCTCCTCCCGCAGCAAAATGTGCAGCAAGGAGATTGGCTTGGATTCATGCGCTGGATTGCCGTGGAAGAACCTAAAATGGGAGCCCTCATTCAGCACGGTACGCTCGTGACCTGCGAAGAAAAAATCGTTCGGCTGCGATTCGAAAACCAGCTCTATGCCGACATGATGACGGAAGTGGATCGCCAGAAGCATGTTGAAAAAAGAATATTGGAATTTTTCAAGCGACCGATGGCCATGGTCGTGGAATGTGAAAAGTCGACGACATCACCGGCCAAAGATCGAAGCGATAAAATTCGTCAGACGACCAAAGAAATTTTAGACCATCAGCTCGTGCGCGATGCTGCAGAAATTTTTGGGGCGGAACTGCACGACATCAAAATGATCGCCAAAGAATAATATAAAGAAAGACTTAAGGAGGAACTATGGGACTGTTTGAAATGAAAGATCTTTTTGTCAAAGCAAAAGAGATGCAATCTACGCTCAAACAAAAGAAGGCCGAAATCGATCGCCTGACGTTTGAAGGCTCTGCGGGTGGTGGCAAAGTGAAGGTCACGGTCAGTGGAAAACAGGAAGTCGTTGCCTTGAAGATCGATCCTGAACTTGTTTCCCCTCAGAACGTGGAATATCTCCAGCGCCTCGTCACCTCGGCCGTCAACGACGGATTTGGAAAGGCCCAAAAAGAGATTGAAAAATCGATGTCAGGTGTCATGGGTGGACTCGGAAATCTTGGTAAATTAGCTGGAATGTTTTAATTTTTATGGCGAACGCCATCGACCGTCTCATTCATGAATTTACGAAACTTCCTGGAGTGGGGGAGAAGACAGCGCTGCGTTTTGCCTTTCATCTGCTGAAAGAGGAACCGAAGCGCGCCCACGATCTGGCCCAGGCGGTGATCGATCTCAAGGAACGCATGCGCTTGTGTTCCGAATGCTTTGGCCTTGCCGAGCATGAGACCTGTGCGATCTGCAAAGATGCGCGGCGCGATCCCACCACCATCTGCGTGGTCGAAGATCCGTCGGATCTCATGGCCGTGGAAAAAACGCATGTTTTTCGGGGACTGTACCACGTGCTGCACGGCGCCATTTCGCCGCTCGACGGCATTGGTCCGGATGAGCTGCGCATCAAAGAACTGCTGCAGCGGCTTTCTCTCCGCCAAGTCTCCGAAGTGGTGCTCGCGACCAATGTAAATATTGAAGGCGAAGCCACGTCGCTGTACCTCACGCGCCTCATCAAACCGCTGGACATCAAACTCACGCGCCTGGCCAGCGGGCTGCCCGTCGGTGGGGATTTGGAATACATCGACGCGACGACGCTGACACGGGCATTCGAAGATCGGCATATACTTTAGGTACGTTGCATTCCCTCTCCTGCCATGACATAGGCCTGCCATGCCAAAACGATTGCTGAAGAAAAAGCCGCAGAAAGAAAAGAAAAAAACGACCTCAAAAAGGATCGTCAAGAAAAAGGCCGCACAGAAAAAATTTTCGAAGATCGAGTGGGAGAAACTTTCGGTTCGTCAGGCTGCTGCGGTGCTGCGCGAGCACCTGCTCACCATCACCAATCGTGCGATTTTAGTCGGTTCTTCATGTGCAGCGGTCTACGTTCCTTCGCTTGCGACAAAGAACCTCGATTTTGTCATTTCGAAATTTCACATCGCTGAAGTGGGGAAACTCATGAAGCGGCTGGGATTCAAGGCTCGAGAACTGCGATCCTTTGTGTGCGTGAAAGGGCCCTACGAAGTTCGTTTTCCGCCGCCTCCACCCTTGGCCGGGGACGAACCGATTGAATCGACCGTCATCGTCTCCAGCAATCAAGGCCCGCTTGAACTTTTAACCCCCACCGACTGCGTGCGGCAGCGCCTGGCGGCCTGGTATCGGCTTGGCGATGAAGACGGCTTTCAGCAGGCCGTGGCCGTGGCAAAAAAACACCCCATTGATTTTGATGTCGTGAAGCAGTGGTCGCAGTGGGAGTGGTCGACCGACAAATATGAAACTTTTGTGCGCGCCGTTGACAATGCTCCCTGATCTGGTAGCTGTCTTTCCGCACATTTCAAGCCTGCCTGCCGGCAGGCAGGGAGATCCCTATGACCGCCATCCGTGATTACGTCGAACAAAATAAGGAACGATACCTGAGGAGCCTCATCGATTTTGTCAAAATCCAGAGCGTCTCGGCTGACCCCAAACGCGCGAATGAAGTGCGCCGCGCGGGACAGTGGACAGCAGATATTTTGAAAAACATCGGCTTCGAAAATGTGGGACTGAAAGAAACTGGCGGTCATCCGGCGGTTTACGGCGAATGGCTGAAGGCTGGTACTGATAAACCGACGATCCTCTGTTACGGCCACACCGACGTGCAGCCGGAAGATCCCATGGAAAAATGGACCACGCCTCCGTTTGATCCGGTGGTCAAAAATGGAAATCTCTACGGCCGCGGCGCAGATGACAACAAGGGACAGTGTCTGACGCAGCTCTTCGGTCTGGAAGCCTTGATGAAACTCGACGGCAAACTGCCGGTCAACGTCAAGGTCTTCTTGGAAGGAGAAGAAGAGGGCGGGACCGGGGCCACCGAAAAATTCGTGTTCGATAACGCCAAACTCCTGGCCTGCGATGCAGTGGCGATTTCTGATACGGCCTGGCACTCTGCCGAGATGCCGACCATTGTAACGTCGCTGCGCGGTATGGCCTATCTCGAAGTCATCGTCCGGGGACCGAGTCGTGATCTGCATTCCGGCGTCTATGGCGGCAAGGTGCAGAATCCGCTAAACGCCATGGGGAAGATCATCGCCAAGATTCAAGATGAAAACGGTGTGGTCCAGATCCCTGGATTTTATGATGACGTCGTTCCGCTGTCCGACAAAGAAAAAGCGGAATTCCGTGCCGTGGGCGACGAAGATGAATGGCTGAAAAAAGATTTGGGTGTGAAGGCCCTGTGGGGTGAAAAAGGCTACACCACGCTGGAACGCAACTGGGGGAGGCCTTCTTGCGATGTCCACGGCATCTGGGGCGGGTATGCGGGCAAGGGGACCAAGACCGTGATCGCGGCCGAAGGTGGTTTCAAAATCTCGAGCCGCATCGTGGCCAATCAGGATCCCGAAAAAATTGCCAAACTTTACGAAGAATACCTCAAGAAAATTTGTCCGCCAGGAGTCACCCTCGAGATTAAAGTTTTGCACCTGGCTTATCCCATGATGGTGCCGATCGACAGTCCATTTCTTGAAGCTGCGGCCACGGCGTTTGAAAAAGGTTTTGGGAAACGTGCGCGGATGGTGCGCGAAGGAGCTTCAATTCCGATTACGGCTGCGTTTTTGCGGGCTCTGAAAGCGCCATCAATCATGGTGGGCTACGGTCTCAACAGCGACAACATCCATTCACCGGATGAATGCTTCCCGCTCGATCACCTCTATAACGGCATTGTCACCAACTATCATCTCTATCACGAATTCGCCCGGGTGAAAAAATAATGTCCTTCATCAACGATAAGTCGAAAGAGATTCACTGCAAGATCATCTACTTCGGTCCACCGCGTTCGGGAAAATCGACGTCGCTCAAGTTAATCGCTGCTCACGCACGAAAAGACTCGAAAGGTGAACTCATTTCGCTCAATCGAGGCGACGATCGCACGCTCTATTTTGATTTTGTGCCGCTTGAACTCGGTAAGGTCAAAGGTTACACGATTCGACTTCATCTCTATACGGTCCCCGGGGAAATCGGCTACCACGCGGCGCGGGAGCTCACCTCCAAAGGACTCGATGGCGTGGTCTTTATCGCCGATTCGGATCTGACACAGATGGAAGCCAATTTGGCGAGCCTCGAAAGTCTACGGCAGGTGCTGGCCAAAGAAGGGGATGATCTGGAAAACATTCCCATGGTCTTTCAATACAATAAACGCGACCTTCCGCTGGCTGTGCCGACGAGCGAACTCTCGCGGATATTGAATTTCAAAAAGGTTCCTGAGTTTGAAACGATTGCGACCAAAGGCAAAGGAGTCTTTGAAGCCTTTCAAACCATTGCTGAACAAGTTTTGACGACGCTTTCTGGCAAGCAGTAAAAGTTTCTTGGTATCAGAGTCCCCCCTATTTCGGCACTTTCTCCCAATCCTTGAGGAATCGTTCGATGCCGATATCGGTGAGGGGATGGTGCATGAGTTGCTTGATGACAGAGAAGGGAACGGTGCAGACGTCGGCACCAAGCTCCGCGGCCTTCAGAATGTGGATCGGATTGCGCACGCTCGCGACCAAGACTTCGGTTTCAAAACCATAATTTTGAAAGATATGGACGATGCTGGCGATCAGTTCCATACCGTCTTCACTGATGTCGTCGAGTCGTCCGACGAACGGACTGACGTACGTTGCGCCGGCCTTGGCGACGAGCATGGCCTGATTTGCCGAAAAACACAGCGTGCAGTTGGTCTTGATATTCTTGTCCTTCAGCGCCTTGCAGGCCTTGAGGCCTTCGACCGTGGACGGGATCTTGACCACGACGTTGGGACCGAGGTCAGCGAGCTTCACGCCTTCGGCGATCATGCCAGGAGCGTCGAGGCTGATGGTTTCCAGACTCACGGGGCCTTTGATTTCGGCGAGAATATCTTTCACCACGCTTTTGAAATCGCGGCCGGTCTTGGCGACGAGTGACGGGTTGGTGGTCACGCCGTCCAGAACGCCCATGGCATTGGCTTCGCGGATTTCGTTGATGTCAGCGGTGTCGATAAACAGTTTCATATTTTCTCCTTTTGACATTGTTCACTGCAGTAAGGTTCTCCACCGCGCATCAAAGCGCTCTGGCGGAGGATAAACGTGCCGCACGATTTACAGGCGATCATCTCATTGCCCAATTTTTTTGTGGGCTGTGGCCTTTGGCGAGGAACTGCTCCCATGCGCGTGGCGCGCCAGAGCCTGATGAAAGCGTAGATGATGATGCCGATCCAAATCCATTTCATGTGTTTCCCCACAACTCAATTCGTTCTTGAGGGTGGCGACACTTATGCAACTTCAAAAGATCTGCAATGGATTTTTTTTCGATGGGATGGACCACTTCTGGAGCGATGTCGGTCAGCGGCTGCAGGACAAAGAGGCGTTTGGTCATTTCGGGGTGAGGGATGGTGAGGGTACACATTCCCCTCCCCTTTGCCCGCCTGCCGGACGGGCAGGTAAGGGGAGGGGTAGGGTGGGGTAGATCTACAGAAGTGCTTACAATCATATGATCGAACAACAAGAGATCGAGATCGATGACCCGTGGTTCCCATTTCGCGTGTTTTTCCGGGCGCTCCATCTTGGTTTCGATTTGTTTCAGCGCGACAAAAAGTTCTTCCGCTGACAGCGAGGTGCTGATTTGGACAACCCCATTGCAATAATCGGGCTGCGGCTTCCCATCGAGCGTCAGAGCAGGGGAGCGGTACCACGGCGAAATTTTTTCAATCTGAATTTCAGGCGTTGCCAATTGCTGAACTGCTTTCTGGCAGTTCGTCAGCCGATCCTCTAAATTCGAGCCGATGGCGATGAAGGCGATGACGTTCATTTCAAGTGAAGGACATCCTGCATGCTATAAAGTCCTTCGGGTTTGCCGATGATCCAGCGCGCTGCGCGAATAGCGCCTTCGGCGAAGATGCGACGAGTGATGGCGTGGTGGGTGAGGGTGAGCGATTCGGATTCACTGGTGAAGCGCAGCAGATGATTACCGATGACTTCGCCGGTGCGAAGGGCCTGAATCGGGATGTGCTCGTCACGGCCGTGCGTTTGTTGAATGACTTGAGCGATTTTTTTTGCGGTGCCGCTGGGCTTATCTTTCTTGTGCGCGTGATGAGTTTCGACGATTTCAATGTGGAAATTTTTATCGAAGGCAGCGCTCGCCAATTTGGTCATCGCGAACAAAACATTTACGCCCACGCTCATGTTAGGCGAGAGGACGACGGCGACTTCGAGGGCGGCATCGCTGATGGACTGTAGTTCTTCTTCCGAAAATCCGGTGGTGCCGATGACGATAGGGATACCGTGTTCTGCTGCGAGCCGCGCATGGTCAACCGAAGCATCGGGGGCGGTAAAATCGATGATGACGTCACCCTTGGTGATCGCGCACGCGAGCCGCGACGCTTGATTGCACGATGCCGCCAAATGCAGATCGCTGCTGGAATGGACGAGCGCCGCAATTTCACTTCCCATGCGGCCGCTCGCGCCTGTGACGATGATGTTGATCATACGGTCAGGGCAATAGGACAATCGGGCAAGAGTTCAATGGGAAAAACAATCTTTTGACTACTTGGGACTGGTGGAAAATGGCCCGCTCATGGTGAGCCTGTCGAACCATGCACTTAAAATCACTTAAAAAATAAGTACATCCTTCGACAGGCTCAGGATGAGCGGATTTGAAATTACATTTTCCACCAGACCCTACTTCTAGATGAGCGGATTGTGAAAAACGAAAATGGCGCCATCTTCAAGTTTCACCGCAATATCAATGTCACCATCCTTGTCGATGTCTCCGTAACGCACCTCTCGGATTTTTTGTGCAAATAAATGGTTCACAAATGGACCTTCCTGAGTGCCACATCTAAAATATGTCTTCCCAGCGAGGTGCTTTATGCTGCTGCATCCAACATAAGCTTTTTTGCCCTCATTCATTAGATCAACATCGACTCCAACATGGGGTATTATTCCAATGTCGATCGTACGATTTGACCTGTTTTCTTCCATTTCCTTCATGTCCTTGTAGGCCTTGATCTCCGCAGATGTTGGCTGCGCTGCTGCTTTTTGGAATCTAATCTCTGACATAAATGACCTCCTTTAAAATACGGTTCGTGTTTCAATGGTGTGTCCTAATCTCTGCCGCTGTGTCGGCAGTCATGAGCCGTCACCGCATTTTCATCCCACACCGACTGACAAAGCGCGTGCGGGGAAATGCTGTCGCACAGGAGTTTTGCTCGCGGTGGAATGGACTGCCCCGAATAGGTGAGATTTGATGCCAAGCTCATAAGGGCGAAGTCAAGGCTTCCTGAAAAGCCCCCGCCGGCGCATTCGTTCTTTTTGAGTCCATAATTGGGATCACCCAAATATTTAATGACGCCTTCCCACAGTTGCCAGGCGGTTTCATCAACAGGATTTCTTGAAAGTACAAAAATTCCTTCAGAAATAGCGGTGCCAATGTCGTTTCTGCGGTCAACGTTGTGCTGAGCGACGTGGACATAGCGATTGACGACGGCGAGATGTTTTGGATGTGGAGGCTGTGCAGGCGGAAACGATTCCAACAAGCGATTGGTGGCAAAGAGAAATGCATCCATTTGTCCCGGAGATGGAGTCGCTTCAAACACGTTACGATAAGGCTCCAGCGCAGCGGAATCAAAATGTATGTCTTGCCCCGCAGCTTTTGCTTTGATGGTTTCAATGTCGGCTTCAGCCAGGCGCGGATAAACATCTTCCGTCATGTATTCGTGGTCGCCAAAGATATTTTGTTTCATCCATTGATACGCAAGTTCAAAGCGAGGGAGGTAAGCAAGGGCTAAGCTCATATCCTCTGGGAATGCATCGGCATCATCATCTTCATGTTGAAAGAGAGCCCGCAGGGTATGCCCGCTGAGGACATAGTGGGCAAAGGAAGAAGGGAATTCTCGCGCGATTTGTCGTTTCGTCTTGTCCGTGTTCACAAAGGCTTTTTCACCAGGGGTGAGGAGTCCGTCGTAAAGATGATCCACAATCTCCTGGGTTCTCATGGCGAGTCCAATGCCAACCAGCATGTCATAGGCCACCTGTCGTCGTTCACTGGAGTTGAATGATCCATTATATCTTTGCTTGATGAAAAGGGTGGCGTCTTTCTCTGAATAGCGGGCGGCATCCTCAGGACCGTTCAAAGCATACCCGAGCGATAGATGCTGAAGTCCTATTCTGGAAAACATAAAGTTCAACTGTGTGGAAGGGTGAAATGGCGTTTCTTCCGTTTCAAGGCTGTCAACGAATTTGATATGGCGAATCTTTTCGCAGGCTCCTTTGGGCAGTCGGGATAAAAGAGCGGTGAGGTAGGCGGTCAGTTCTGGCGTCAGCTCCGCAGCATTGTCTGCTGAAATATCGGGAAGGTCATGACAGAGCGTGGGATCCTCGGGGTCAGCAAGGGGTTCAAAATCATTGCTACAAGCGGCGATCAAAGCCGTACATGCGGCAAGGCCCCAAGGACCGGTGAGAAAACAGGGCGCTGCGGCGATGCTTCCCAGGATGACAAGTGGGGCATCCGATCCTTTGTGATAGGCAGATTCCATGCCCCAGGGCCCTTGTTTGGCTGTTTCAGGGCTGTTGGGATAACCATCTTTGCTAATGGACGGGGTGGTGTTGCTCGTTGTGGTCAGGCCAGACATTTGAAGTGACATGAACGCCTCCGATTTCCACGTACATCTCTATTATCGGCAATTTTTGGAGAAAGTTGCTAAGCGAGGGTGAAAACCACAGGAGGCGAAAACCCCTGACGCGTACCCTCCGCAACAAATCCAGAAAATTGCCGATAATAGAGACGTGGGCTTAAACAAGGAGGACATGATATGGGCGATTTTTTTGACACATTAGGTGAGATCTTCCTGCCAAAACCGGTTCAGAATCAAATGCAGGAAGTCTCCGTAGAAATACCGGTTGGTGACCTGCGCGTGGACGGCGATTTCACATCTGGCCAGGTCGATTACGGCTCCCTTTGGTACGATCCGAAAATACTTTATCATTCGGCAAGGGCTGAAAAGATAAGGGGACTTTATGGTCCGGTTTTAGAATTGCCCACCATGTTGTTTCAGAAATACCTTCGGCAAAGCGATAATCCAGATTACCCCCTTGCATACGCACTTACATCCATTGGTTTTGGGCTGGCAACGTTTTGGTTGGGTGGCGGGCTCGCTGTTGTCCAACATGAATACGGTCATTTAGCGAGCGCCCTTGCAGGCGGGGCATCAAGTGCTCGGCTGGAATATTATTTTGGGAATCACGAAAAAAATCAGCCAACTGCCGCCACGATAATTAGTGAAGCTGACTACAAGAAGATGCCTGATGATTACAAATTGCTCACCGGCGGCAGCGGGCTTGCTGCTCATACGCAGCCGTTTCGACGTGTTATTGAAGACGCTCTCATGACCGGAAACAGGCTTAGCCTTGCGGATGTATCCCTCATGGGCATTTATTATTACGGCAACATAGGGGGTTACAAAATGGATGCTGTGCAAAATGACCTGGTTTTGCATCCAGAGCGTACCCAGGGGTCACCTCAGTTTTCCGTTACCCTCGCTAATCTTTTTCGCCCCTATGGTGCAGCGTCTATGCTCGGGAGTTTTGCTGCTTGGGCATTTGGCGACGCATTCGTGTTACCAGGAATCATTCCTGATTGGAACGCGGACTTTGGTCCTTTGGGAGCTCAGTATGCGTTCAGGACATATTTCAGGCTTGATGAAAACACCGTTATCAAACCGGAGGTGAGGTTCACAACTGAACGGCCTTCTTTGACTGCGGGTTTTGCGTATTTTTTGACCGGAGAGGAAGGTTCAGTCCGAATGAAACTGGAGGGGGAACTCTGGTATCAACCCCACTTTGACGGATTAGGAATGGCACTTGGTACCACGCTGATCGTTCCCATTGTTGATGGCATAGAGGCAAAAGCAGATCTGCACTATAAAACCTACGGTTATGAACCCGATGCGGCAACTTTGGGGCATAACCTGTCAGGGTTCGCGAGCGTCACGGTATCAGACAAATTATTTTAATAGAACACCCATCACTTTTTTAGAGAGGAATGCTGAGTTCTATGGATGCCCTTGGACTTAATGGAGAGCGCCCTGAAGGGTAGCCATCAGCCGTTCCTAGGACATCGCTGCTGAAAACCTGAAATCCTCCTCGTAGTTGAACGGTGTAGTCTTCAGTCCTTACACCTACGCCCATGGAGGCATGTGAAAAATATCGAAGCTGTGCTTGGCGTCTGTGGCGTAAGCCTACGCCTACACCGCCATCAAGGTGCAAAACCGAAAACACCACGGGTTTAAAATCAGCATCCCCCACGGAGAAGAGGTTTATTCTTGGTTCTATTTCCAATTTTTGGAATTTGTTGCTTCGGGGGCTGCGCGTTCAGGTCTCGCAAGAATTAGCTGAGGAATTGGTACTCTTGTAACACATTGTACAGCTTTACTCGATTTTCCTTCCCCATGGCCGTGAGCGGCAGGCGAAATTCTTCGCGGCAGCGGCCCATGAGCGCAAGGGATGTCTTGGCGGGCAGGGGATTGGTTTCAAAAAACATCGCTTGATTTAAGCTTTGAAGTTTTTCTTGTGCGGTGAAGGCTTCGTCTTTTTTGTCTGCGGTCCACAAATCCCACACTTCGGAAACAAGTTTTGGGGCGACGTTGGACGTTACGGAAATACAGCCTTTGCCGCCGGCGGCGTAAATGTCAGCATTCTGGGCGTCTTCCCCCGAAAGAATGATGAAAGGAGAAGGAACGGCGGCGACGACGTCGCGAACTTGTTGCATGTGGCCGCAGGCTTCTTTGAGCCCCACGATATTACTGATCTTTGAAAGCCGCGCCACGGTTTCAGGAAGCATATTGACCGCGGTTCTTCCAGGCACATTGTAAAGAATGAGCGGCAGGTCCACGGCTTCGGCAATGGCTTTATAATGTTGATACAGCCCTTCTTGCGTTGGCTTGTTGTAATAAGGCGTGACGGAAAGATGGGCATCGGCGCCGGCTTTTTTGGCTTGGAGTCCCAAGTGTATGGCATGTTCAGTATTATTGGAGCCCGTGCCGGCGATCACGGGAAATCGGCCGTCGGCTTCGGCCACGGCAATGGAAATCAATTGAAAGTGTTCTTCGAGGCGGAGTGTGGCCGCTTCGCCGGTCGTGCCACTGGGGACGATGCCATCGATGTCTTGTTCGATTTGCCAGGAGATAAGGTTGCGAAAAGCAGTTTCATCAATCTTTCCCGCATGGAAAGGGGTGATGAGGGCCGTCATCGCTCCGGTAAAGTTGCTCATGCGATTTCCAGGACTCCCGTGAAGACGGTTTCGGCAGGACCGCGGAGCCAGAGGTGATTGTCTTCTTGATCCCATTTTACTTCCAGTTTTCCACCAGGCATGCGCACGACGATGGACCTTCCGGTAAAGCCATTGAGGACACCAGCAACGGCTGAGGCGCAGGCAGCAGAACCACAGGCCTGCGTTTCCCCGGCGCCGCGTTCCCAGACGCGGACTTCGAGCTCTTCAGGTCCACGCACATTGACGAAACTCACGTTGGCGCGCTTCGGAAAAACAGAATGATGTTCAAGCAGGGGACCGTATTTTTCAAAGGGAAAATTGGTCAGATCTTCTTGAAAGATGATGCAGTGGGGATTGCCGACGGAAAGACAGGTGACGCGAAACTCTTTGGTGTCGATGCGGATCGGACGATTGACGACGCGGCCAGAAAGGTTGACCGGGATATCTTTGCCCTTCATGATGGGTTCGCCCATGTCGACATCGATCATGCGGCTGGCCATGCGGACCGTTCGGATGCCGGCCAAGGTTTCGATCTGAATTTCTTTTTTGGTCGTAAATTTATGTTCATGCAGAAATCGACCAAGGCAGCGCAGACCGTTGCCGCACATTTCCGCTTCACTGCCGTCGATGTTGTAAATTTTGACGCCGTAATCTGCTTTTCGAGATTTTATAAGCAGTAGAAGCTGGTCGGCACCGATGCCGTAACGTCGATCGCAGACCTTGCGGGCAAAATGGTTAGGGTTAGGGGGGAGACCTTTCAGACAATCTATAATGATGGCGTCATTGCCCAGGGCCTGCATTTTGGTAAAAGTAATCTTTTTCACATTCGCTCCTAACCATTTGAATTTAAATAAAATTTCGCAAAAGGCTATCAACCCCCACCGGCTTTGTCAAGAAAATCCACGGCTATCGGTCGTTCTCGAGATGTGAAAATATATGAAAAATCAAGTATTTATATGG
>JACQOX010000145.1 GCA_016202335.1 Deltaproteobacteria bacterium | reverse complement strand
GTCAGTTACTGGTATATTTCTGTAAAACCGACCAAAAACACTATTTAAAAGGAACCTCAGAAAATTTTTTTACCAATAACTGACTGTCAGTTATTGGTATGGATGGCTGCATCGGCGAAAAGTGAGAAGGGCAAGGGGGGCACATGCCAAGAAAATGATCACCATAGAATGGCGGGCATTATTTGCTGGGACCAGTGTTCCGCCGCAACCTCCACCGGAACTGCCGCCACTGCCGCAGCTGCTGGAGGAATTAAAGCTGCCGGTCGAAGCATCGATGTCATCGGTGCAGGTATCCCGCGTGCCGCTGAATCCCGAGGTATTGGCCGAAATTGACGCCAAGGCTGCTTGAATATTCACTTTGCCAGAGCCCACGGTATTGGCCGGCCCAGAGACGACATCGGCCGTGGACTTGAGAAGCGTCTTGATGTCATTTGCAGTGAGCGTGTTGTTGTATTGGAGCAATAAGGCAACGATACCCGTCACATGCGGCGACGCCATGGACGTACCTTCGAGCTTGAGATGTTTTCCAGCATCGACTCGAATGGAATTCGGAACCGTGGCGACAGACGCTCCACGGGCAAGCGTCGATAACACAGGCTCTCCGGGGGCAAGGACATCGGGTTTCGTGCGCGAATTCGAAATTTCACCGGTTGGCCCCAAACTTGAAAAGAGCGAGACATTGTCCACAGTTCCGCCGGTGCCGTCGCTGGTCGTCGTTTGACAATACGTGTTGCCGTCGGCTGCAGACCAACAGGCGGTTCCGGATCCAATCTGTTTTTCCTGCATGAAGCTCCCCACCGTGATGAGGCTCGATGCGGTTCCGGGAATCGTCGTGGTTTTATTCGAATCGCCGTCAGCCAGGGTGTAGGAATTGCTGCCCGTAATGTTCACGCCGTCGATATTCTTATAAAAAACATTGAATGCCGTCTGATCGGGATACAACCACATGTTGCCGGTACACGTTCCGGAGGTCGCGCGAACAACGATGTCAAACACATACCCCTTTGAGCGTGCAGCGTCGGTGACAATCGACGACCACGATGCACCCGATGCTTTTTGAATGGTCAGCAAAGCGTGAGGGCGACTGTTGTTGCCGTCAGCATCGTTCGTTCCCAGAAATAATTTCACGGTGTTGTCGGTCGCTGAATTATTGGCAGCGGTCGTATCGCTGGTGACACTGGTGGGACCGACGCTCGTGCGCGCATCGCTCGTGGCGCTCGCCGCAGAGAAACGATAGGCCTTCACTTCCACGGTGCAGTTGTCGCCCTGGGAAAACCAGATGTCGGCAAGGCCGGCGCCAAAATTGGAAAGATCACGAAGGATGCCAAAGCGAAACGCCTTGGGCGTTCCCGCGGAAACGTTGAAGGATGAATGAATGCCGCCGACGTCAGCCGACGTGGTGGCGCTATTGACGTTTTCATTGCCCGCCGCGTTCACGATGACGCGACCGGCTTTGGTGCCATTGGAAGTTAAATTATTCAGACATTTTTCGAGGAGCGACGTGTCGTCATGGGCTCCCATCGACGTGCCGAGCGAAAGATTGATCACCGCAGGTTTATTCAAAAGATCAGCGCCAGCCATGATGGCGCTGGCAGCTGAACAAACCGCGCCGGAAAACGTGGCGGCACTTGACATGTCGCCGCTGGTGTCGAGGCCATTGGAAGAACTGTTAAACGCGAACATGATGTCCGCTTCAGGAGCCACACCTTTGTATGTGGTGTTGGAGCTCGCAGCGATGCCCGTCACGTGCGTGCCATGATAGTAGCCTTGGCCGCGATCCGTGATTTTATTGGTGTTGCAGGTGCCGTCGTCGATTTCTGATTTCACGCAGGTGACGTATTTCCCGGTGGACGTATTGTACTGGCGAATAAACTGAACGCGGGTGTTTCCGCTCGCGTCTTTGAAGTCGTCGTTACCATAATCGAAACTATCGTCGACAACACCGACAATGACGTCCTTTCCCGTCAGCGCGGAACCGGTAATGGTGCCTGCCTGAGCCAAGGCAACTTTGGTGTGAATGCGCGAGGTGTCGTTCTTAAAGCTCAATTGTTTGGACGCTTCGATGAACTGAACTTCTTCGCGGTCCGAAAGTTTTTCCAGAAAGCTTCGCTCAATATTGACGACCAGAATGTCGCCGACGATCGCCTGAATTTTTCCACCGAATTCTTCGATGGACGTTGCCGTGAGATCTGGATCATCGGAGCGCACCAAGACTTCGACGTATTGCCCATCGGTCGATCCCGCCACACTTTTACCGAGCATGGCTTTGATCGTTGGCGCGTCGTCGTCCGTGTCTTGCAGCATGAGGTCAAGCTTGTTGGGGTTGGCAAAGACAACTGAAGGACAGAGGGAAAGCAGGACCAAAAGAAGGGTAATTTTCATGAATGTGCAAAAGCACAGAAAGGGAACGCTGACAAGAAACTATGCTCGTTGACGGAGTAGGAGATCGTGGCCATCGACACGATCTTCGATGTGGTCCGTGCGTTCGCACACAACATCAAGTTTTTGTTCAACACGCTCCACTCGATGTTCAATGCGTTCTGTTCTTTGTTTTAGTTCTTTCACGTCACTTTTTAGTTCTTTCACGTCGCTTTTTAAGCCTTTCACATCGCCGGTGAGCCCCTGGAGTTGTTTGCTGTGCTCTGTAACAGCGAGTTTCAGCATTCCAATATCTTTTGAAAAGTCCGCGCGGAATTCCTCAAGCTGGCGGTGAGTAGCTTCATTTTGGAGGGTGATGGTTTCAGCCATGCTTCTCGTCATCGAACGCATGTCTTCGAACAGAATGTCGCGATGACGTTCTCTCTCTTCCGGAGAAAGTTCATTCCCAAACAATCCTGAAAACCCGACGCCTTCTTCCGATTTTTTCTTCATACGCTCTTTTTAAGCCCCTCTCCCGTTCACTTGTAAAGCAAAAATCGGCACAAAAAAACCGCCGAGGAGTGCTCGGCGGTTTTGGAAAATCAATTTATTTTTATCTTACTCAGTTGCTTCTGCAGGCATGTCTGCCGGAAGAGTGGTGACAGGAGTCAATTCAACTATTGCCCCACCGCTCATGGTACCTTTTGCAGAGCCAATCATCAGGCCATATTGAATCTGATTATTTGTGCAACCTTCGCACAAACCCACCATTGGCATCGCCACCAACGCGACGCTTCGAGCTTCGCCTTCAACACCGTTAATAGTCATGAAGCTGCTTCCACCGTTGCGGCTGACGTAAGCACCGGTCGAAGTCCCCGCAATGATCGTGCGTGACGCGAGAGGAGAGTATTTATCCACGGCGAGAGAAAGCACCGTTCCCCCTGGATTTCCCTTGGAAGACCACGCTCCACCCGTCATCGAAATTGCCGAGATGCCATTCGCTGTTCCAGCGTAAAGCATCTTGGCGTCGGCATCATAAGACAGTGCAAAGGCTGCGCTGAGCTCACCGACTTTTTCCCATTTTTCACCGTCGGCGCTTTTGAAGACCCCGCGCGATGTTGCGGCATAATATGTACTATCGACTTTTTCGAGATCGTGGGCCTGGGCGAGATATGTCAGATAGCCTTTGACGCTTGCCTTTTCCCCTTCAGCTGGGGCACCCACAAATTCAGCTTTGGCGGGATCATCATATTGATCGATGTTACGCACCGTGTACACACCCACATCGGTTGCAATCAACACCCGGCCGCTTGCTTCGGCAATAACATCGCAGGCCTGTCCGAGGCTCACGACTTCGTCAATTTTCGTGCCCGGCTGCAGTTTTCCAGCGCACGTGGCGTAGCTGTCTTTGTATACGCCATTTTTGAAGCGAGGGAACCACACCATCTGCTTGAAAGTTTTTCCACCGTCGGTGGATCGAAAGAGAACGCCAGTCGTGCCGACATAAATTTCATCGGCTTTGCCTTCGCGAACCGCAATCGTCGTGATGGGGTAATCTTTAACCGTGTTAAAAAATGCATCGGAGATGCCTTCAGGAGCAAGACGGCCAACGCCATTCTTGTCGCCATTAATGGCGGTCTTGATATCAATATGACGGCGTTCATTTCCGGCGTAGAAAAAGACTTTACCATCTTGGATGCCATCGCGCATCACGCCGCGGTACATGCGTGCATTCGTGGCGTCAATAGCGACGCGTGTTACCGCTGTTTCGCCGAGATCAGCTTCGAGCGGTTTCACGTCGGAACCAAGCACCGCAATTGGATGATACGTCTTGACCATGCCATTGCGGCCACGAAGTTCAACGATGACCGGGGCCGTCACTTCTTCGGTGACTCCCGAAGCTGGGATCGATTCGATCACTTTATCTTGTGCGCCGCGGATGATGACCTGGCCAATGCTTCCGACCATGCCTTCTTCTTTCGGCTTGATTTGAATTTGAACACGTTCACCGGAGAATGCCCACGTGGGGCCATCGAATTTGAGGTCAATGTCGGCGCTTACCTTGAGGCGCGCGGTAATCGTATCTTGAGCAGTCGCTTCGCCTTTGGTGGCTTCAATGGTAAATTTGGTTTCACCAAGAACCGTACACTGCACGCTCTGAGCGTCTTCCATGCTGGTGATGCGGCCGAGTGCTTCGCTACAATTTTGATCAACACTGCCTTCTGCACGCAGCGCAATGGTCACGCCTTCTCGCGAGGAAACCGTCCACGCTAAAGTCACCACACCAGCATCGACTTCAATGTCAGACTCTGATCCGTTGAGGGTCAGCGTCGCGGAAAATGCTTCTTCCACGACATTCACGGTTACGCTTGCACTGCCTTCGCGACCATTCTTGTTTTTGACGGTGACAGTATAAATTGTATCTATACTGGGTTCAACCACCGCACAGCCAACAGTGGGGACGGTTTCAGCTTCTTCACCGTATCGGATTTCATCAGGTGTGCCTTCGCAGGAAGTATAGCTACTCATGGCGGCATCGCCGGCGTCGGACGTGAGCGTGACGGTCATGCCTTCCATGGCATCAACGACTTCCCACTTGATGACAGATTGTTCGCCTGGAGCGATTTCTGAAGGAACCGCTTCCATGCGCACCACAATATTTCCACCCGGAGTCACGGTCACGCGAACCACAGCCGTGGAAACAAGTTCATTCTTGCTCGTGGAAGCGGGGGGAGGAGGAATACCGCCGACAGGAGGCAGAGGATTCACCGGCTGCGGCGTGGGAACGGCCAACGACAGTTTTTGCGTGCCTTCAGCTGGTTTCGCCGGAGTGATTGACTTCACCGCGGTCAGCACAAAATCCGTGGTTTCCGTGATGCCGTCCACTGTGAGCTTGCCTTCAGCGTCGGTTAAGCTGTCGCTCTTGAATTGATAAGCGCCAGTTTCCGATTTGGCTTCGATGGTGAGCCGATCTGCTCCCGCAACTTTCCAGGAAAGAACCGTTTCACCGCCGGACGTAATTTTGTCCGGAGTCGCCTCAAAGGAGATAATCCCAGGCTTTGGCGGCGAAATCGATTTCGCGGCTTCGCCGAATTGGATTTCCCCGTCGCTGCAGGCGATCAGAGAAAATGTCGCTACAACCGAGAGCAGAATCCGTGTGAGTGTTCGCGTGTAAGTTTTCATATCCCTATCCCTCATAGAAATGTGTTCATTCAACTATCGTTTATTCTGGGTTGTTGAGCTCAAATTTAGCTCCCACAAGACCAAGAATATCGGTCGGAGCATTCGTCAATCGTCCCTCAGAGATAATGAGCGAGCCATAGGGCCGAAAGTGCATGATGTCGTTTAAGGTAATATCGGCACCAAACGTTATTTCATGGCCGTTGTAACCGCGTAAGAGGGTTCGAGCACCTTCTCCCATGGGATCCGGTTCAGCGCTTCCACCTGCCCCACCGCCGATAGCGGCGCTTGTCCTCAGGCCGGAAATGCCCGTTGGATAGACAGTTTCGTTGTTTTTGCGTTGATAGGCGTAACGCAGGAAACCCGTGATATTTTCGGCAAACTTTTTATCAGCGCCAATCCCAAACGCTTCACGCCCAACATCGCCGCCGGCAATGCGAAGGTCGGCATGCACTTGGGCAGCTAAGCGCCAATCACCTGTTTTGAATGAAGTGCCGATGGAGAGGGAGCGAAGGTCAAAACCATTCGCCCAATTATCACCCCAGGCGTCAATGTACGCAAGCCCAAGGCCGACAGACCAACCGTCTGCGACTTTTTGATTGATAAATGCCGCTGCTCCGGCACTCCAGCCGCTCACATCAACTCCAGCCGTCGCCAACTTTCCGCGAGCTTTGCCTGCCTGGAGTTGGCCAACGATGGTCGTATCGTCGCCAAGCTTGAGTTTTACGCTCGCCTTCGGAAAGAGAATAGCTCGACTGCCCGTGGCTGGAGCATTGGTATCCACGATCAATACATGTTCGCCGTCAAAGATATCTTCCGGTGTGGGAAAACGGGCACTATCAAGGCCAACCGACAGCTTCGCACTTCCTTTGATGTTCTCGCTCAAATCACCTGAAATGGCAGCATACAGATTCGCTTTGTCGATACGGCCAATTTCGTCGGCCCCTTCGTAACCAGGGTCTGCGGCTGCAGCGTCGAGCGCGCCAGATGGTGTCACCTTGTCAGGAACATAAATGCCGAAGACGGCTCCATTTACCCCCAGCCTCAGATCATCAGAGAGTTTCTTTTCGGCAATGACATTGAAAAGAGCGAATGCTCCTAACGGTGGTTTATCTGCAAGGGTATCCCCAAACATATATATGGCGCCTGCCTCGGCATTCCAAGTAGTCAGCGGATCCTTACCAGCTGTAAGCGCTGCTTGCACCCCCAACGTCACCGCAAAATTCACATTATCTCGATCGCGTTTAACACTCGCGACGTGGACGGAATCCTGTTTTTTGAGCAAAGCGCGGTCTTGTTCAAAGGCTCTGACGATGGCGACAGCTAATCTGCCCCGGTCAAGATCGTTCAAGTTGAAACTATAGGTATCTCTTGCTTCGACAACGAGTCGACTGACTGTTTCACTGAAGCTCACGGTGGAAGCATCTTGAAAATCCCGCATCAATCGGTCCAATTTAACTTTTTCCTTGGGATCCTGAGCGAGCCTTTGGTACTGCAGATACCACGTCTGGTATC
>JACQOX010000147.1 GCA_016202335.1 Deltaproteobacteria bacterium | reverse complement strand
TGACAGGACTTGGTTTAATTCTTTCTTTCGAAGATATCAAACAAGCTGGAGCATGCGGCTATCTCCATGAGGCACCTTCAGAAAGTCAGTTGGGATCTCAAATGCGTTCGATCGATCGCTGTGCTGAACGTTTCCTCAGAAATGCCAAGGCGATGATCGAGAGAACGATAGTGAAGCAGGCAATAGAACCTTCAGTAGGAGGAAAACGCTAAATTTCGCTTTCAAATTGCACAAAGCACAACGGGCGCCATCGGCGCCCGTTGTGCTTTTCACTTGATCGAATCAATTAGAAATTTTTCTGAAGTTCCTTGGTTCGCTCGGTCTGTTTGGCGAGGCGGGCGAGGGCAGCGTCTTTGCGGCCGACGCGAGCCTGAGCGATGCGGATTTTGGGCCACTTCTTGGTTTTGACCAGATCCTTTTGTTTGGCCGAGAGTTCAGCGCGTTTGGCCGAAATCTTCTTGGTCATGCGCTCAATGCCGTTCATGCGTTCCTTGAGGTATTCCTTCATGTATTTCTTGAAGGCGGCTTCAAAAGCCTTTGATCCTTCAGCAGAACTCCGTTTAAGCTTCTTTTCTTTGTGCTCTGGATGTTCCTTCAAGAAGTCTTTCCAGGTGTAGTGTTGGTTGAGTGACATAAATCGTTTCCTTTCGACGTTTTTAGAGAGGCGGGACCCCTAACGTGATTTTGGGTGGGGAGTCAAGTAAATGCTAACCGACTTTACGCTCGAGATAGGGCTCTAATATGGATAAATGGGGAGGAAGTTCACCCGGGGTTATTTTAAAAGGCTTCAGCCGAAGCCCCACCTGCTGAAGGCCCATTTCGTCTTTCGCTAATTGATAAGCTTCTGCAGCTCTATAGAGATGTTCTTTAGTTGATTGAGAAGTAAGGCGGTCATTGTGTGCGAAACCTGCACCATCTTTCTTTCTCTCAGTCGCATCAGAACGCTGAACAATAGCAAAGTGTAGATTTCCCAAAACACGAGCCGATGATTCTGTAGGCTTTAAGAATCGTTCCTGAAGCCAAGTGAGAGCAGCTTCGGGATTCCGTTCCCCCCACTTTTCTGCGACCTGAACGGATTGAGCATCAGCCTGCTGTTTGACACCGGCCATTTCCACAGTATCTCCTGAATTTTGGAGCAACCAAAGGATGTCATTTTCTGTGGTCCTTAAAGAACTCGGGTGAGTGATGTCAGGGATGCTTTTTTCAAGGATGCGCGCCGTTGCCAGCGAAAACATATGATGCAGTGGATGGTCAGGGGAGAAGAGAAGGGCACCTTGATAAAAGCGCCGCCCAGCACGGGCTGCTGAACCACTGCTCGCGAGCATTGAAAAAGCGTCATTGGCCAGAAAACGTGCAATCTTTCGCTTTACGAAGGGCAGAAAACGAATAATCCCAGGTTTTTGGGTGCGAATGCTTTCGAAAAGTGGGCCAGCTTCATCTACTGGGAAATCGGTCCGTTGCAAGACATTGCCGAGTGATTGGGCGGTTGATAAAAGTAGCTGCCAATCTGCCTTGCGAGGGCGTTTTCCGAGAGAACCATAAAGTAATGCCGCACTTTCGGGCGACAAGTCTCTTAAGCTGTTATTAAAAAAGGGAGAATCACCAAGATAATGGGGTGGAACATAGCCGATGTCACGGACCAGGCTATCGTCAAGCTTCTTATGGTCGCCGGGGAAAATGCGATTGTACAGTTCCTGAAGAGCATCTCCAATGACTCCAAAATAACCTGCGTGGCGCTGATGTGATTCATACGTCTTAAAGGCATCGTGCAGTCCTAGTTGCGTTGACTCGGAGAATCCTTGCTCAAAGGGAGGCGTAACAAATCGTCGATGAAAGGTCTCGATTGCCGGTTTTGCGGAAGCCTTTCCTCCAAAAGTGATAACCTCAAGTGCGCGATCAGGGGAGCTTCGTAACATCTCCATAGCTTGAATACTGAGAAAGGTGTGGCGAGGGAGCGGATGCGCTGTATGGGAGGCCATGAGTTCAAGACCAGAAAGGATGCGCGAGAAAGTGAAAACTTGAGGTGACAAGGAAACGGCGACCATAGGAAATCCTCCAGAACGATTAGGTGAGCTCTGGGAAAAGTCGCTGTAGGACCGGCAGGGTGACTTTCCCATTTTTTGTATTCAGCCCCTTTGCCAGGAGCGGAGCATCGCTCAAAGCTTTCTCAATGCCTTTGGTGGCCAAGGTTAACACATAAGGCGCCGTGGCCGTGGTGAGCGCTTCGGTCGAGGTCCGAGGCGTGAGCGCCGGCATGTTGGTGACGCAGTAATGAATGACGCCGCATTCGACGTAGGTCGGCGCTTCATGGGACGTCGGTTGCGAAGTTTCGACGCAACCGCCTTGATCGATCGAGATGTCGACGATCACGGATCCCGGTTCCATGTTCGCCACCTGAGCGCGGGAAAGCACGTGTGGTGCACGATCTCCGGCCACAAGCACACAGCCCACAAACAGGTCAGCCTTGCGCGACCATTGGTCGATGGCTTCAGGGGTGGACTTTACGGCCTTGATCTTGCCGCTGTATTTTTTCTCGATGAACGCGAGTTTGGCGTCGCTCACATCGAGCACCACTGTTTCCGCGCCAAGACCCATGGCGACTTCAGCGGCATTGAGACCAGAATAGCCCCCGCCGACCACAACCACGGTCCCCCGCGATGTGCCGGTGACGCCACCCAGGAGAATCCCTTTGCCGCCATGATTGCGGTGAAGGAGCGTGGTGCCCACCTGCGTGCCGATGCGGCCCGCGACTTCGCTCATCGGTGCGAGCAGCGGCAGGGCGCCGCGCTCGTCTTCAATGGTTTCATAGGCGATGGACGTCACTTTGGTTTTGCAGAGTTCGCGGGCGACTTCGGGGACGCTCGCCAGATGGAGATAGGTAAAAAGCGTGAGATCAGAACGGAAGTAGCCAAATTCACTGCGCATCGGTTCTTTCACTTTGACGATGAGCTCGGATTTTCTCCAGACATCGGCGGCATTATCCAAAATCGTGGCGCCGGCTTGAATGTAGGCGTTGTTGTCAAATCCCGAGAGAAGCCCGGCATTATTTTCCACATAGACCAGGTGGCCTTGAGCCACGAGGTCGCGAACCGTTTTAGGAACAATTGAAACGCGCGTTTCTTTGATCTTAATTTCCTTGGGGATGCCGATGATCATAACTGTTCCTCTTGAGTGAAATTGGATCCCTCTCTAGAAGAGGGGGCCTTCTGCGGTCAACTGCTTATTTTTGCTTTTGCAGGGACTTGTAAACTTCATGCGGCATTTCCCCTTCTTTGGGCGGATGGTATTCATTGCTGTGTTTGACCAGAAGACGTTCGGCATTGAACACGCCATCGGCTTTGAGTCGGCCTTCCAGGACAACGCCGATGCCTTCACGAAACATCTCGGGCGGAGTGCGGGTGGTGACGACCGACATGCTGTTGGTGTTATCCGTTACCTTAAAAGTGATGACGCCTTCCTTGAAGGCGATCGAGCCTTCGGCCACGGCGCCGCCGAGTCGCACCGGAACGTCGATGGCGCTCTTGCCTTTGGCCAGGAGTTCGGTCGGCGTCACGAAATAGACCATATTTTTTTCAAGCCCGCCGAAGATCAGATAGCCGATCGGAAAAAGGATGGCGATCGTCACGATGGCAATGAGCACTATTTTTTTCATCGGGATTTTTCCTCATGTCGAAGTTTGCGCTGGCGAAGCAAAAGCGACAGGGCATAGCTTCCGAGCAGCACCCAGCTGACACCGTACGCTCCCCAGACGTATTCCCAACCTCCGTGAATCATTGTTCCTCCTTTTGCGATTCAAGTCGTGCGATGCGCATGCGCATCCACAGAAAAATGAGCGCCAATCCCAGGATCGCAAATGCGTTGAGTCGAAGTGGGAGCACCATCTCCGGAGCAACGGTCTGCGGCGAAGACTGAAGTTGATGCAGGGTGCGCCACCATTTGACCGAAAAATAGACGATCGGTACGTTCAGAAAAATCATGGTTCCCAGGGCCGCGGAAATCTTTGCGCGTTGTTCTGCGTCATCGATGAGGCGACGGAGGATCTGGTATCCCATATACAAAAGAAACAGGATGGCGGTGGTCGTCAGTCTCGGATCCCACGTCCACCAGACGCCCCACGTGGGTTTCCCCCAGATCGATCCCAGCATCAGGGTGAGACCTGTTAGCACGACGCCGACTTCGCTGCTGCTTGCCGCCAGCCGATCATAAAACGGCTTTCGTTTGATGAGGTAGAGAATCGACGCGACGAAGCTCACACTCAGCATGAGCAGCGCATTCCAGGCCGCGGGGACGTGGACGAAGAGGATGCGATAGACGTCGCCCATCCATTTTTCCGGCGGCGCGATGGCGAGCGCCCAGTATTGGGCAAAGGCGAAGAAGAGAATGGCGATCAGGCTGAAAACGACGAACATATGTTTCTCCTAGGATGACTTATCAAACAAAAACGGCGCACACAGAAAAGCGGCGACGAAAAACACCACATCGAAAATGGCCAGCAAGCTGTACCACATAAAGCGTTCATTGAAGAGATCACCGGTGATGCAGAGCTGCGTGGCCTGTACGCCGGCTAAAAGCAGCGGAATCAGCATGGGGTAAAGGAGGAGCGGCAGGAGCACGTTTCCCGAGACGAGAGAAGTGGTGACGCCTGCATAGGCCGTTCCGAGCGCCGAGATGCCAAAGCTCCCCATGATGAGGACGGTCAGCATGGACCACGAAAAAGGGACATCGAACAAAACGATGAGTGGAAACAGGAGAAAAAATTCAACCAGGATCAGCAGCAGGAAATTGGAAAACGTTTTGCTCACATAATAGATTTTGGGATCTACACCCAGAAGCAGCAGGCCTTCGATCCGACCATCTTTTTGTTCGTATTGCAGCGATTGGTCGAGAAAAAACGTTGAGCTGAAAAATACCGTGATCCAGAAAAGACCGGCCGCGGATTTGCGCAGGAGGTCGATGTCCCCACCCATGGAAAAAGAGAACAGCAGCAGCAAAAGGACGCCGAAAAGCACCACCGAAAAAAGATGAACCGAGCTTCGGATGATCAGGCGAAAATCTTTTTGGATCAGCGTAATAAGATCACTCAACATATTTATTCCGGTCTCTCACTTCATGCGTAAATTTGCCTTCATTGATGATCACCACGCGATCAGCGTGGGCAAGGGTTTGATCGTGTTCGTGGCTGGCGATGAAGATTGTTTTTCCGTTTTGTTTCCATTCGCGCATCAGCCGATCAAAAATCATTTTTCCTTGAGCATCGAGCGTCGGATGAGGTTCGTCGAGCAGAATGAGCCGAGGATCGCAGAGCAGTAGGCGACAAAATGTCAGCCGTTTTTTCATCCCTTCTGAAAGGGTTTCGATGATCGCTTGACGGTGAGCCGTGAGTCCCATGGTGTCCAGGGATTGATCCACGCGTGTTCTCATTTTCTCCGTGGTTTTGTGGCGCAAACGAAAGACGAGTTCGAGATATTCATCGACTGTGAAGTGATTGTAGAGCTGCTTCGCGTGGCCGATGTAACCGGTGAGCCTTCGAATGCTGTTTTTCTCGCGCGCCAGAGAATGCCCAAAAATAGTGATGTCGCCGCGTGTGGGGGACAAAAGGGTGGCCAGAATTTGAAGCAGCGTCGTCTTGCCGGTTCCGTTATTCCCAAAGATGGCCAGGGTTTCGCCAGGTTGCACCGTGAGATCCAGAGAAGAAAGGATCCAGCGGCGACCGAAGCGGCGTCCAACGCCTTGCAGATGGACGGCAGCGGATGCACTCATGACTTCAGAGTTTTCTCTTTCGAATAGTATTCTTTGAGCATGGCGATCGGGTCGTGCAGAATTTTCGAGACCAGGGAGCTCGTGCATTTTTCGATGAGCAAGCGTTCCTCGGGAGAAAGTCCCTTTAAACGACGAAAGACTTTGGACAGTTCTTGCAGCCGAATGGCCTCACATTTTTTGGTGAGGTCTTCGATGACCGGGCTGAGCGGGAGAGCTGTCAGGGCCTCTGCGGCGCGTGTTGCCTCGCAGGTGACGATATTTTCGGCCTGCGTTGCTTCTTTGGCGCGAGTGGCCCGGTTTTTTTCTGCGATGAAACGGAGGTCATCGACACTGTGCAGGGTCACGCCCGAGAGCGAGGCGACTTCCGGATCCACACCGCGTGGAACGCTGAGGTCGATGATGGTGAGCGCTTTTCGTTCGACATGCTGCATTCTTGATTCGATGAGTCCTGGATGAAGAACAGGCTCTAAGCTCCCGGTGCAGACGACGATCACATCGCTTAAGAGAATGGCCTGATCAAGTTTTTCCCATGGCAGGGACGTGGCCTGGCATGCGTTTGCCAGGGCGTCGGCTTTTTCCGCGGTTCGATTGACGATGATGATATTCCCCAAGCGACGTTCAAAATAAGTTTCCGCCGCGCGCACGCCCATCTCTCCAGCGCCGATGACAAGGAGCGTTGGCGGAGTTCGGAAGCAGACACTCGTTTCAATGAGGTCAATGGCGATCGATGAAAGCGAAGTAGAACCCACGCCAATACCGGTAAGGCTTCTGACGCATTTAGCTGCAGAAAAAGCGCGGTGATAAAGTTGATTGAGGACATTGCCGGTGCATTCTGCGGCGAAGGCCACTTTATAGGCTTCCTTCAATTGACCAAGGATCTGGGCCTCGCCAAGCACCATGGAATCAAGGCTTGACGCTACGCGAAAAAGATGGCGGATGGCGTCTTCGTCGGTGTACGTATACCAGCCCTGTGATTTGGGTTCGATGATGCCGAGAGAGTCGCACAGCTTCAGGCGAAGGGCCTCCGCGATGTCTTCGTTTTCAACCGCGGCATGGATTTCCGTACGGTTACAGGTCGATAGTAAAACACCTTCTTTGACACCCGAAACGAGCAAAAGGTCTTTGAGGACGCTCTGATGCCTGTCTTGGGGGATGGAAAGTGCTTCGCGATCAGGAAGCGCCAGGGTGCGGTCATTGGCGCCGGTGATGATAAATTTCACGAAACCTCCAAAAATATGGGGGGATGACTAGCCTATCTTTTGCAGAGAGTTCAAGGGTTTCTTCTGATCTCGGGTATCGATATTTTCTATGACATGGATCAGGTTTTATGAAAGATTTTTTTCGTTTAAGCATGTTATGCTATCTGCAGATAAAATATGATTATGACGAAACTCTTCATCTTTTGCCTGTTATTTACGCTTATCAACTGTTCCAGTTCAAAGCGGGCTTCAGAACGCGATGGCGCTGATGTCAGCATTTCGCCGGAAGCAGTGCCATTTCCGCACCCAGAAGGCTGGGAGCTTCCTGAGGTGCATGGGGGATGGGTCAACCGGAAGGGGAAAGAACCGTGTTTCCGTTGTCACGCGTTGAATCCGTCAACGTCGACCAATGAATCGCCCAAGGCCTGCCGATCCTGCCATGCGCTGTATCCGCACCAAGAAAATTGGAAGGAGCGCGAAGTTCACGGGAGTCATGTCCGCAGCCAGGGGACGCAGACGTGTGAAACTAGCTGCCACGGGGGAAGCGAGCTTCAAGGTGGACTCAGCCACATCCGTTGTGAGTCGTGTCACGAGACTTTTCCGCATCGAGGCAATTGGCGCGAGGAACATGGAGCGGCCGTCCTTCGTTTGGGCAAAGACACCTGTCGCTCCTGCCATGGGCAGGATCTTCATGGCGGAACAAGCGGTGTCTCCTGCACGCAGTGCCATCCAGCCTATCCTCATGAAGATGGCTGGCGAGAACGTCAGCTCCATGGGGCCTCTGTTTTGTCTCGAAATTCCGCTGGAGAATGCATGAGCTGTCATACGATCGATGGAGATGGCGGAGGGTCAGGTATTCCCTGTGCAAGCTGCCACCATCATCCAGCCGATGGATCTTGGATCCCCTATGTCGGCGGGCATGGCCAAAAGGTGCAGGAGACCTTTCAGAAGAGCACCGAAAGATGTGAAATTTGCCACGGAGAAGACCTGCGACAAAATATTCTTGGAAAGAATTGTTACAGTTGCCACAATTATCCCCACGCCAAAGATCTTCAGTGGATGACGGCAAATACCAATAATCCGGGGAACTTAAATAATCATGCCACAGCTTTTTTGGCCGGTGATCGATCCGAAAACACCAGTCCCTGTGTGATGTGCCACATTAAACTGCGGGGTGGCGCTGCCAATCGTCTGGCGAGTGATTGTACTTCTTGCCATAATGGAAACTATCCGCACATTCGGTTTGTCGATTTTCGTAATCCAAATGCCGAAGACACCTGGATCTATCGCTCGCCCAGTTTGCGTTGGAATCAAACGCACAGCTTCTACGCATTGTTCCAATCGTACCTGGCAGATAAACAGCATTCAGGTACGAATCTCTGCAAGACCTGTCATGGTCAGGATTTGGGAGGCAATGGAGTTGAGGCCAAGCAATGTGCGCGCTGCCATACACCTGGTGTGATTTCTCATGATTTTGTCCATTGGCGAAATCCCGACAGCCATGGCATCAACTCCTTGCTCGTGCATAACGCAGCACCCGGAGTGCGAACGCCGGATAATTGTTTAAGTTCAGGCTGCCATCAAAGTATTTTTCGCCGTCCGCCGGCCAACGTATGTAATCCGTACGTCGGACAGGTGCTGGCAACAGGTCAGCCACAAATTCCGCAAAATGCACTTGATCGCTGTGCAGGGTGTCATGATATGCCCGCGAGTGGGTGCCCTCCGGATGGGTGTGCAAGTCGACCTGGATTACCGAAAGGACAATGCTTCTGAAGTATTTTCTCTTCTTCATGTTCATGCTGCTCGCGTCTGCTTCACCGCTTTGTGCGTCGGAATTCGAGGCGCATTCGACCGTGCTTGGGCAGTCGCGTGAAAGCAGTGGTAGCCAACACGTTCTGCCGTTCAATGGCTATGTCGGTTTTTCCGGTAAACACGAAAAATGGGAAGGGACGACGGACATGCGTTTTTTCCGCGATTTTCCGCGGAAAGAGCAGGATTACGATCTTTACCAAGCCTTGGTCAGGTTTCGGCCCTTAGAACTGCTTTCCATGGACATCGGTCGGCAATTCGTGGCGCTCGAGTCGTCAGCAGAAACGATCGATGGTGTGCGAATGACACTGTTCCCGCAGGAGCACCTGGCATTGGACGTTTACTCCGGGATGCCGCGTTCAGTGGAAATTGGTGACTTCAACGAAGACGATGGACTCCTCACCGGCATGTCCTTGGGGCTCATCAAGACCAAGCGCACACGGGCGCGCATCTTCAGTTCCTGGAGAAAAAATAAATTTCGCCTGAACGATTTTCCGCACAACGATGAAATCTTCGTCGGCGGAAATCTTTCGTACCAATTTCCCATCAAGATGATGCCGCTGCTCTACGGCGTGATGGAGTACAATGCCGCGGCCAAAAACATCGACACTGCGACCGCGGGATTTGATCTGTATCCACACCGCCGCATTTCAGTGAATGCCGAATTTTCCTTTGCCGACGAAAATTCTGAGGCCGATAAAAAAACAGTTTTTTCGTTGTTCAGCCAGGACGCGGCCTATTTCGCTTCGACGGCTGTGACGTTTGAGCTGATCCCGGACTATGTGGACATTTCTCCCCGCTACAGCTTTTCGCGCCTCAAGCCGAGTGCGGAAGGCTGGTCCAATGGCCATCAATTGAATGTCGCGGTGCCGGTGAGTTTCGCCGATCTTGGGCTTCATCTCACGCCATCCTATTATTTCTTGCAGTCGTGGGGTGGAAACGTTCATGGAGCCCGGCTGGATGTCCGTGAAACATGGCAAAAATGGTTTGGAGAAACATCGTTTGATTTTTCAACACACCGAAAAGTGACCAATGATCATGATCGCAGTTGGTCGCTCATCGGCTGGGTCGGATACACGCTGCTGAAAGAGTGGGAACTTGCGGCAGGCATGGAATACAATCGCAACAACCATTTTAATAACGATGTGCGGGCGTCTTTTCGAATGTCCTACAACTTTGGAATGAAGACCTGACCTAAGTGGAGCGAGGCGCGTGTGGTGCTGATACGAAGTGGGCTATTGATCACGATTTTATTGGGGTGCATGTCGATGGCGGCTGCCAAGGCCAAGCATCCCTACGACAAATACGACCATGAGATGCACAATTCTTTTTTTGAATCGGCCGAAGTCTCGTGCGAAATGTGCCATGCTGATCCTGATTCTTACGGCAATCGCAAAAAAGTAAATCGCCTGGGCTGTCATCGCTGTCACAACGATCCCGCGCCTATTCTGCCGGCCAATCCAGACTGCATGCTCTGCCATGAGGCCGGGATTCCCAAACCGCAGAATCACAAGACCAGGTGGATCGCCAAACATGGCTCCATTTCAAAGCAGGCACCTGAGACCTGTAAACAATGTCATCCCAGCACCATGTTTTGCATGGACTGCCACAAGCGGCGGGACACGGTGCAGGAGCGCATGCACACCCGAAACTTTCGTTTCTATCATTCGGTGGAAGCCCGTGCCAACCCGCGTAAATGTGATTCCTGCCATCGTGTGAGCTTTTGTCAGGACTGCCATGCTGGAAAGGAAACGTCGGGACGATGAAGTTCATTTCAGCTACAGTCTTCCTTGGGATGTGTTTTCTCTTCATCAGCTGCGGCGGTGCAAGGGTTGATGAAGGTGAAAACTTCGGCAATATTCTCGAATCCGACAGCGGGCTCACCCTTACGGAAAGTGAACACGCCGTCGGTTGGGGAAAAGCGGAGTGCACGATATGTCACAATCTTGAAAATATTCACCTCGTCGATCGCTCCGGTGGTCTTGTTGATGTGAATGCCATCCGCGAGCGCACGCTCACAGAGGGCGAAGCCAGTTGCGTGGACTGTCACGGTACCAACGGTATTCCTTAAAGCATCGCGAGGTGATCGATGAAGTGCATTTTTGGACTCTGTTTTTTTCTTCTGTTTACGGCCTGCACGAAGGATAAAAATGGTCCGCTTTCAGAACTTGATCACGGCAAGCTGCTTTATGATACGCATTGTCAAACTTGTCATGGCGTCAATGGCAAGGGGGATGGGGAGATGGCGAAAATGCTATATCCCAAACCGCGCAATCTGGCCTCCGGCATCTTCAAATATCGAACGACACACGGTTCCATTCCCGATGACATTGATCTGCTCCAAACCATGAAGATGGGGGTGCCAGGGACTTCGATGCCAGGCTGGGATGTGCTCCCAGAAAAGGATTGGAAGGCGCTGCTCGCGTACATCAAGATGCTGGTGCCGCGGCTTCAAGAAGGTCGGCCCGGATCGCGCATCGAAGTTCCTCCGATGCCGACGACTTCAAAAGTCTCGGTCGAAGCCGGTCGGGTGCTGTATGCCACCATCGGCTGTGTGGCATGCCACGGTGCTGAAGGGAAGGGCAACGGCATGGCGGCGATGAGTTTGCGGGATGCCTGGGGAGATATCGTTCCGCCGCGCGATTTAGTGCGCGGCCCGCTCAAATGGGGAAACACTGATCAGGACCTCTACCGCACCTTGACGTTGGGCATTCCGGGAACGCCCATGCCGGGCTATAGTCGCACGCTCACCCAAACCGAAATTTGGCAGTTGGCGTCCTACGTCCGATCACTGCAAAAAATGCCACCAGATACCAATCCGTCCTCACCAAAACGTTATTTGATTAAATCAGCCGTTATTCATGACATCCCTGGAGGATATGATGCTTCGGCGTGGCAGCAGACGAAGCCTGTTCCTGTTTTTCTGCATCAATTAACGTCGAATAGCCAAAGCGCCGAATGGCTCGAAGTGAAAACTCTGGCGAATACAAAATCCATCGCCTTTGCGCTGCGCTGGGAAGATACAAAGGCCGACGGCGATGGCGTGGCGCTGCAATTTCCAGCCAAAACAGTGGACGAACCATCTGAACTTCCATTCGTGGGGATGGGCAATATTGGCAAACCAGTGCTGCTCATCAAATGGGATGGCGAACAAATCCGAGCTTGGAAGGCAGAGGGCATGGATCGTTTGACCCCGTACGAAGTGCGCGGTGTTGTGGCCAAAGGCGTCTATGACAAAGGCTTCTGGAAGGTCGTCATCCAAATGCCGCGAAGCCTCATCGAATCCTCTGATCCGAACTACATCTCTTTTGCAACCTGGGATCGCAGTGTTTCTGCCGAAAAATCCCCGCAGTCTTTCTCAGAGTGGATGATGACGTCATTTGAATGATGCTGATCACGTTGTCGTGCAAAGTGAGATCAGATAAAGGGCCCGGCATGAAAAAGAGAATACATCTTATTGTCCTGGTTATTATCTCCTTTTTTCTTCTTTCACCTGGGTGGCTTTTGGCCGAAGACTTGTCGAATGACACCTGTCTTTCCTGCCATGCTGGCATGAAGCCTGGTGTGAATCGTAAAGAATTCGATGCATCGGTCCACGGCGTTTTGCAGTGTGTGGACTGCCACCCCGATGTGACGTCGATTCCTCATGCGACCACGCCGCTGCGCGCCAAGTGCGATACCTGTCACGAAGATATCGTGAAGCTTCACGCGTCGGGCCTGCACCGCGTTCCCAAAGACGAAGCCGCAACGTTTGGAACGGCCTGCTATGAATGTCACACCAAGCATAACATCCGCAGCAAGAACGATCCCGCATCGCCGACCAATCGCGCAAATATTCCCCATACCTGTAAAACCTGTCATCTCGGCGTTTATAAAAATTTCATCCGCAGCAGTCACGGTCAGCTATGGCTTAAAGGAGATGATCGGGGACCGGTCTGTATTACGTGTCACAAAGCCCATGGCATTGAGGCCGTTACTTCTGGCAAGTTTCGCCTGCATCTGCCGACGGAATGTGGAAACTGCCACGACGATAAAATTCTTTCTTATAAAGACACGTTTCATGGCCAAGCGACTTCGATTGGATTTTTGGTGGCCGCAAAATGTTCAGATTGTCACACGGCACATTTGAATTTGCCGAGCACCGACGTTTCGTCCACAATTCATCCACAAAATTTGCAAGAGACGTGTGGAAAGTGCCATGAGCGCATCGATCAAAACTTTACCGAATTTGATCCGCACCCCGATCCCCACAACAAAGAGGATTCAGCGCTCTTGTACTACATCAGCACCTTCATGTTCTGGCTGCTGGCTGCGGTGTTTTCGTTCTTCGGACTTCATACGATTCTGTGGTTCCAACGCATTGTCGTGGCCATGCTCCGTAAAGAACTCAAGCGGCATGGTGATGGGAAGACGTATGTCCTGCGATTCCACAACGAACAGATCTTTACGCATCTCCTGATTGTCGTGAGCTTCCTGGGGCTTGCCGCCACCGGTATTCCACTCAAATACCACACTGAACCATGGGCAGGGTTTGTCAGCAGCCTGACCGGCGGAGTTGAAGTTTCTCGGTATTTCCACCGGTTCTTTGCGCTCGTTACCGGTGTCTATGTCTTCTATCACATTGGTTGGGTGGTCCGAGAATTCTTTG
Source organism: Deltaproteobacteria bacterium (assembly GCA_016202335.1). Classification (GTDB taxonomy): domain Bacteria; phylum UBA10199; class UBA10199; order 2-02-FULL-44-16; family 2-02-FULL-44-16; genus JACQOX01. The sequence continues at coordinate 2,406 of JACQOX010000147.1, read as the reverse complement.
TGCAGCAGCGCTATCGCAATCTTTTTTCGGAAGAATCCATGTTGCCACGTTGGAAAGATGCCGTTGATCTCTTCCAAAACTTAAAATGGTTCTTCTATTTGGGAGAACGGCCCAAGATTGGTCGTTGGGCTTATTGGGAAAAATTTGATTACTTCGCTATCTTTTGGGGTATTCCCGTGATCGGAATTTCAGGGCTGATGCTCTGGTTCCCAGAATTCTTTACAAAGTGGCTCCCGGGAAGTGTGCTCAACCTTGCGATGGTTGTGCACAGCGAAGAAGCCCTGCTGGCCGCAGGATTTATCTTCACCTTCCACTTCTTCCACAATCACATGCGACCTGAAAACTTTCCGCTCGATCCGGTCATCTTCACTGGTCGGATTCCGCTCGAACGTTTCAAAGAAGAGCGTACCGAGGAGTATGAAAAACTCGTGCGAGAAGGGAAGCTTGAGGCGGTCTTAACCGGCCCTCCAACCCCAGCAAGAATGGCCTTTGCACGCGGGTTTGGATTTGCCGCCTTAAGTATCGGCCTTATTCTCATCATCTTCATCTTCATCGCCTTCTTTTCGTGAGAGATTCCATGCAACGGATCACCTGGATATTGACCAAAATTTTTGCGGTCTTCGGCATCGTGATTTCTCCGGACAAAAAGCACCCCGTCCATCTCTCGGCGCTCTTTTTTATCTGGCTGGGAGGGATCGTGCTCCTCATGGTGGTGGCGTCTTTCGGCATGTATACGTACAGTACTTCGCCAAGCTTCTGTAACAGCTGCCACATTATGCAGCCCTATTATAAGGCCTGGGAGACCTCTTCGCATTTTGGTAAGGCGACCTGCGTGCAGTGCCACTATCCTCCCGCCAAAGATCTGGCAGAGCATCTTTGGCACAAATTTCAGGCCAGTGCCCAGGTCGTGAAATATGTGACGCGGACGTATTCGTCGAAACCTTTTGCTGAGATCGATGATGCTTCATGTCTTCGTTCTGGTTGTCACTCCACTCGGCTGTTGGAAGGCAAGGTCATCTCCAAGCAGGGGATCCATTTCGATCACCGTCCGCATCTTTCAGAAACGCGACGCGGAAGAAAACTGCGCTGCGTTTCCTGTCATTCTCAGATCGTCGTTGGGAATCATGTGGAAGTGACCTACAGCACCTGTTTCCTGTGTCACTTTCGAGGCATGGGAGAGAAGAAGGACCTGCGCCCAATCGGTGGTTGCCTGGGCTGTCACGATATCCCCGAAAAAACATTCAAGATCGGGAACATGACCTATAACCACAAGGATTTTGTCACCAAGCGCGGTGTGGGATGCGAAAACTGTCATCTCGATAGCGTACAAGGTGAGGGAAAGGCGTCGGCAGAACGATGCTTTGCCTGTCACAATCAGCCCGAAAAATTAAATCGTTATAATGACATCACCTTTATTCACGAGAACCATGTGACGAAGCACCATGTTGCCTGCGTTCACTGTCACGAGGAGATGCGCCACGGTTTTGGTAAAGAGCAAAAAGGACTTCTTCCGGCAACCCAAGGCGAAGGCGATCATTCGACCACGCCGCCGATGGATCATCCGCCGACGCTTGTCTTCGATTGTTCGTTCTGCCACGAAAAATTACATACCGGGCAACTCGAGATGTACTCCGGCAAAGGCAGTTATGTGAATCTTCCCGACATGCCGAGCCCCATGTACCTCGCCAACGTGGACTGTATCGGTTGTCACTATGATGAAGAGAAGAAACCTGGTTCAGAATTCAAGGGAAAGACGATTTACGCATCATCGAAATCCTGCACGAAATGTCATGGTCCCTCCTTTAAGGGGATTTGGGATGAGATGCGCAAAGAACTTTCTCAGGCGATAGAACAATTGGAAGGCAAAATCAAAGAAGGCCGACAGACTCGGCAGGCCTCTCAGGTTTCTCCGGACGTGACGGGTGAGGCGGATAAATTACTCCGAGAGGCGGAAAGGCTTGTTCGTTTCGTTAAACAATCTCATGGTGAGCACAATATCTACCTCTCGTCGGTGGCACTCCGGAAGTCTGACGGTAAACTCAACCAGGCTGCAGAAAAATTAGGGGCGACGCTCCCAAACTTAGAAGAAAATCCGCTGTTGTCAGGAATGTACTGCGCCAACATGTGTCACAGCATGGTGGGGGTACAAGTGCCGCCGGAGACGGTCACCTTTTCTGGGAAGAAGATGCCTCATAAGATGCACACTACCATGATGGGGTGTGTGCGTTGCCATGATATTGGTGCCCACAAGCAGGTTCCACTTCGCCCTGGGGTCCGGAAAGAAGTCTGTTCGACCTGTCACCCTTGAAAAAGAAAAAAGAAAAGGGCGGTTCGAATGAACCGCCCTTCGTGTTTTTGATCGGGATCAATTACAGCGTTGCTGCGTGATCGCAGGCAGCCTTGATT
>JACQOX010000154.1 GCA_016202335.1 Deltaproteobacteria bacterium | reverse complement strand
GGGTCAGGAGCAAGATAAACGGTTTCTGATTTTGCTGCAGCGTCGGTGATTTCGGTCAATGTTTTGGCCTTGCCTCGGATGACGACATATTTTGGCTCAAAGTTTTTTTCGACATCGACACCCAGTTCTTTCACCGGCAGATCTTTGACGTGGCCGACGGAGGCCATGACGCGAAACCCCTTGCCGAGATATTTTTTGATGGTCTTCGCTTTCGCCGGAGATTCAACAATGACAAGAGATTCTGCCATGAGGTCACGCGCCTTTCATCACAAAACGTTTTCCGGGAAGTTCATCGACTTCACCGGTGAGCACCATGGAGGCAAGCATTTGAATTGCCTCCTGATGTTTGAGCGATCGTTCTGTTGCAAACATCTCTAATGTAAAGACGGCTCGCTTATCAGGTGCTTCAGAAAATTGTCCAGCTTTTTCAGGGATGCAGTTGTTCATCTTCACCAAGGGAAGATGTGAGAGATGCTCCATGACATCGTTCGCGGATTCAATGAGGGCTGCGCCATTTTTGATCAAGTGATGCGTTCCGCTGGCCTGAAGAGAGCCCGGTAACCCTGGAACAGCGAAGACTTCACGTCCCTGTTCGAGCGCGCATCGTGCGGTGATGAGACTGCCGCTTCGCTCAGCAGCTTCGACCACAATGACTCCATGACTAAGGCCGCTGATAACCCGATTGCGTCGTGGAAAATGCTGCGGCAACGCCGGTGTTCCCAAGGAAAATTCTGAAACAATGGCCCCCTGCTTTTGAATGCGTTTTGCCAAACTACGATGCGCACGAGGAGTGACATCATCGATACCACTTGCCAACACCGCGACAGTTTTTCCCCCGCCGTTCAAGGCCCCTTCATGAGCAGCCCGATCGATGCCAAAGGCGAGCCCGCTGACAATGGTCGCACCACGTTGAGAGAGGTCACGCGCAAGCTCCGTGGCAAATTGCATCCCGTAGCTCGTCGGTTTTCGAGACCCCACGATGGCCACAAGGATGCCCTGGGAAAGAGCTGTAACGTCGCCATCCACGGCGAGTCCTGGTGGCGGATCGTAGATGTGGGCAAGAAGAGACGGATAGGACGAGTCATGCACCGAAAGCAGATGAATCGAACGCTCTTCACACCATGTCTTTTCCTGTTCGGTCCAAAAAAAATCGCACCATGTCATAGAAGTTTTCCTCCCAGGCTGGCGCGATCTGATGATCTTGAATGCAACCATTGGTTCCTGCCGACGGCAGGCCCCTAACCAACGGCGTTCACACGATCTTTCAATTCTTTTCCCACTTTAAAAAACGGTAATCGCTTTGGTTTGACCTCAACCGATTGACCGGTTCGAGGATTGCGACCGCGATACGATTTATAATCGCGCACCACAAAACTTCCCAACCCTCGAATCTCGATACGATCGCCTTTACTGAGCGAAGCAACCATCCCGTCAAAAATAAGATTCACAATGCCTTCGATTTGTTTTTTGGGCAGGTGCGTTTTTTCCATAACCCTGAGGACGAGATCCGAGCGGTTCATTGTATCCTCCTGAATTTCTTAGATATTTAACTAAACCACAGCTGTTTTGTCAATTGCACAATGAAAATTCCCATGAGTTGAAAAAAGAGCGCGGCAAATCTCCTGTTTTTTGTTATCATTTAAAAAAGCCTCGGAGACACTATGAAGCATATGTTGCGTTTGTTCTGCTGGATCCTCCTCTCCTTCTTCTCCAACATATGTTTTGCCGCTGATGAATGGCCAATCTTACTCAGCCCCACGGATTCCATCGGGCATCAAACTCCCCAAGGTGAAGCCGATGCTTCAAATCTCTGCAGCGGCGGAAACCTCTCGCCATTGGGTTTGCTGAATCCCACCTATCTTGCCTACGACGAAGTGAAGGCTCGGCTGTTCATCACCGACAGCGGAAACAATCGCATCGTGATTTACGAAAAAGGGATCGATGGACACTTCACGCCCCTAGCCGTCTTGGGGCAAAAGCAGGCCCCCGCAGAATGCAGAACCGGCGCAGCACTCCCTCGATCCGATTTTCAACTTCTGGAGCGCTTTTATTCCACCCCCAGAGGCTTAAGCCTCAGTCACACCACCTCTGGCAGTGAATCAAAGACCTTTCTTTTTGCCGCTGATACCGCTGGCCGTATTCTGGTTTATGACGTCTCAGGAGAAATTCGAAGCGGCATGGCCGCAAACTTTGCCTTTGGTCCCTTCATGATTCCCGCTGCCCTGCGCAGCGCAGAAAAGGATTTTGTTCCTTCTGGCGTCGCTGTTTTCCAAGACCGCATTTATATCATCGATAACCGCAACTATCGCGTTGTGGCTTACGATGTGAATACCGTCTTAAGGGAAAAAACTCACTTCCAAGGAAGTCCTGTCGCCATTTATGGTCAGGCGGACATAGCAGAACGCATTCCCGCAGCCACCAACCCCACCCATGTACAAAACCCCCTTGGCCTCACCGTCTCAGCCGATCATGTCTGGATCGCCGACGGTGGTAATCATCGCGTCTTGGGATATCGCCATGCCGACCTCCGACCCTGCCCATCACACAATGCCATTTTATGTAACGCAGCCCCTTCGCTTATCTTGGGTCAACCGGATTATGTCACCAAAACCACGGGATATTTAGCAAACCAATTGTCGACGCCTACAGCCCTGGCCATTGGAACGCTCTTATTTCAGGGGACCCTCAAAAATGTGCTTTTTGTGGCGGAATCCGATGCCCGCATCGTCGCCTATGATCTGGCAAACATCCGGACACATGCATCCGCCATCACCCAGATGGGACACCTCTCTTTTGGTGTAGCGCTGAATAGCGACTACCAAAACGCCTTCGAACGCCGAGGCAATCAATCCTACGGCCTTATCCCCGTCACCCTTGATGGGAAATCCGTCCTGCTCTCTTCGCAATATGCATTTCATCGCGTCATGGCATTTGATGTCTCGCAGGGCATGCATCCTCTTGCTGATCCAGACGCAAAAGCCCGGTTTGTCTTGGGACAGTCGGATTTCAAGCATCTGTGCGAAAACAGTCCGCTCACCGCGTCAGATTTTTCAGCACCAGAAGATGTTCGCGTGTATCGTGGGCGATTCGGAAATCGACTCTTTGTCAGCGACAGCAGAAATCGTCGAATTGTTGCCTTCAGCCTCACCTCAACAGGAAACATCGATGCCACGCATGAACCCATCATCCTCGGTCAACCGGATGCGGCCTCATGCTATTCATGGTCATCGGTTGAGGACCGTCACACCGGTCGAAATGGACTTTTTTCACCGACAAATATGTACATTCACTCTTTCCCCAGCACCGACATTCTTTTTGTCACCGATGGCATTCGCCAACGTGTCGTTGGATTTGACCTCAAAAACCTCCAGACCGGCATGGAGGCTTCCCTCCAAATCGGTCGACCTTTCACTCGGGACCAACAGCAGTTTGACTATGAAGCGACCACCACCGGTATTTTACTTCGCAATCAAACCCTCCTGTCCCCGTGCGGGCTCAGTGGAGATGATGCTTATCTCTACGTCGCTGAATGCGCTGGCGGAAGAGTGACGAGTTGGAAGTGGGATGATCTCCTTGTGGCAATGACCACCGATGCTGCAAACCGACAAGGCCCCGAACGACCCGTCATCATTCCACCGCTGCAGGCAACAGGTGTTCTCGGCGCACCAAATCTCACATCAACAAGCTTTGCCATACCCGTCGGCTGTTCCTCTCCCACGGCACCAACCTATCGCGGTGAGTCCCCCAATGCGAGAACCCTTTGTTACCCCTACCATTTGGCGAATGACGATCGTTATCTGTACGTGGGAGATAATGTCTGGAATCGCGTTCTCGCCTTTCCGAAAACCGCACTGCTTTCCCCGGACAAAAATGCCGTTGCTGTCATCGGCCAACCAGATTTCTCAGGCTACCTCCGATTTCATGGCGGCAACGCCTATGATGGCCGAGGGCTCAATAAACCAAAAGGTCTTCAGATCAAAAATAACTATTTGTATGTTGCCGATGAAAAGGATTCTCGCCTCTTAGTTTTTTATGTGAACAACGCCGCGCCTCAATCTTATCCCGAGGCCTTCGCGGTCATGGGACAACCATCATCGAGCGTCATCCTTTCGTTGACGGGAGTAGCCAACCGAGATTTAGCAAATTCCCTGATCGGCCCAAAATCGTTTGATTTCTTTGATGGCAAAATCTTTATCGCCGATGCTTCAAACAACGTAAAACAGTTCAATTTACTTGATGTAGAGGGAACGCATGATCGTCTGGTCTCGCTCCGTTCGGCTTCGAGTGAGGGCGTGATCGTGTCTGGCACAGTTATCTCACCTGTTTGTCGGGGGAACAGCGATCCCCTTTCCTGCCTTCCCGCCACGACGACATGGTCATCGACCGAGGCTTCCCATCAAATTTTGTCCCAAACGGAACGGAGCACCAAGGTCATCATTCCTCAGCCCGGAAAAGCGCAATTTCGCTTCACAGCCACATCACTCGGGTTGAATGCCTCAAAGGATGTCGCCGTCAATGTCGTGCAGACTCCGGAACTCAATTCTGAATTTCGATCTTTTGTCGGTGAAACCGTTGTCATCGATGCGCCAGCGGTGATCGGAAACCCCGAGGATGTGAGTTACCACTGGGAACTCGTTGAAGGGCCTTCAGGTCTCTCTTTTCAGGACGACCAACCCATGATTACTTTTGTCCCCCAAACGCCTGGAGCCATCAAATTCCGGCTTTCCATTTCTTCATCGGCGTTGGCAGAAGACACCATACAGATCCCCTTTTCAGCGGTCATCGATCCGTTGCCTGTGGCAGACAGAGAAGCCGAAAACAAAATTAACGTCTCAGATGCAGCTCCAAAATTGCCGCCTCCTCCTGTAGAAGAGTCCCCTGATCCAGAGGAAAAGACCCCACAACCTCTTTCGGAAAGCATTTCAACTGCCAGTCCGGCCAGTGGTGGGTGCAGCCTTATTTTACGCTGAGCATTTCTTTCGAATCGCTAAGAGATTTCGGTCACGCGGGGTGGGATACGACCACGCGCGGTCAAAGACATGGCGTGGAACCTGAAGATGAGGCTGCGGCGGCAAGCCAGGGTCATGCAGCGTAATGTCATGTTGAGTCATGCCGGTAATGACCACGAAGTGACCGGCATATCCCTTTTGTCCCGAAAGCATAGCGCCGTTGATGTTACAGATAAGACCATACCCCTGCTCGAGCATTGCCTTCAGATCTTCGAATCCTGGAATTCGAACGTCCAGGGGAGCAATGGTGGAAAATTCGCGAGCAAACCCCAGTTCTTTAGCGAGATCGGTGTTGGCGATTTGAGCCTGACCAACTTCTTTTCCGCAGCGCTCGAGCAGGTAATCCTCACCCTGCTCTGCAAAAGCACCATAGTCAAAATCTTCGATGAGTTGCAGTTCGTAGCCTCTTTTGAGGAACCACAGCATGGCCGCGGTCGGCCAGGTCCACTTCCCAGGACTTTTTTCGGAAATGCGATCCAGTTCGTCGTAGGAATATTCGCGATCGGGTTCAAAAACAGCAAGCACCATTTTGAGTGCCGCCTGCCAGCAGTGCGTGCCATCACCGGTATTGGGGAAGAAGGGGATATTTCTCATGGACGTTTTTCATGCTCTCGGGTATGTGCGGCGAACTTGGCCCCGTAGCTCAGTGGATAGAGCATCTGCCTCCTAAGCAGAGGGTCGCAGGTTCAACTCCTGCCGGGGTCACCAATCACTTCACACGTAATTTGCCAACGAATACACCGGTGTACGCTTCAATTGATCGCGACCGTGTAAAAATCCCAATTCAACCACAAACGCACATTCCACTACACTGCCACCGCATTTCTGAACCAACGCGCACGCCGCACCTGCCGTACCACCCGTGGCCAAAAGGTCATCAATTACCACCACCCGTTCACCTTTGTTCACCGCATCGACGTGCATTTCAATCGTTGCCTGGCCGTATTCTAAGTCATACGAAATGCCAATCGTTTTATAGGGAAGCTTGCCCTGCTTGCGCGCCGGAACAAATCCAATGCCCAAAGCCTGCGCCAAGGGAACGCCAAAAAGAAAACCACGCGATTCAATCCCAACAATGGCATGGGGCTTCATGGCACGATACCGCTCAGCAAATGCCTCAACGATCTTTCGTAAGACTTCGGCGTCTTTCAAAAGCGGCGTGATGTCTTTGAAAACAATTCCGGGTTTTGGAAAATCCGGAATGTCGCGCACGTGTTCCTTGATCATGTTTTCCATTGTAAGCTCCTTGTTCATCATTATTCCTTTTTGGCAACATCGGCAGAAGGTGACACCAACCGTTTAGGCAGAAAGAATAAGGGATTCCGGGCACTGTGCCGCTGCCGCACTTCAAAGTGAAGGTGGGGACCCGTCGCTCGTCCGGTCCGGCCCACGAGTCCAATCACCTGACCTCGTTTCACTTTTTCCCCTTTTTTCGATTTATTTTTTGAGTTGTGGGCATAGGCCGTAAACAGATCTCCGTCGTGCCTCACCAAAATCAAATTCCCATATCCCCGCATGCGTCCGGAGAAAACAACTTCGCCTTCATCTGCAACTTTGATCGGCGTGCCGTGAGCTGCCTTGATGTCCACGCCGTCATGGCGTCGGCCACCCCGATACCCAAAGGGAGATAAAATCGCTCCATCGATGGGCCACGTCAATCGATCGTGTTGGACTTCGATCTGCGGTTCTTCTCCTGGCTTCTTGCGGCTTTGCTTCGTCTCTCGCCCCTTCACCGCAGAGAATTTCTTCTCGCCCGGAAGAAGTTTAAACTGGGGGCGCGGTTTGCGCGGCGGAATATACAGGAGTTTCCCGGTATCAATTTCTTTCGGGTCTTCGATATTGTTATATTCTGCAATCACCTGTGGATCGACGCGGTAGCTACTCGCAATAGTCCAAATCGTTTCCCCACGCCGAACCGTGTGATGCAAGCCTTTCCGATCCATCCCCGTGGCGCAACTGATGAAAAGAAGCATGAGGAAACAGACTGATCTCATCGCCATCCTTGGGCTCCAATCATCTTGACAAACCGACATGAGGTCCTGCGCTCTTGCTGAAATCCTTGACGGGTGCGGGTGAGAACCAATAGGTCTTGCGTCTCTTCGCTTCCCACCGGAATCACCAATCGGCCTCCGATGACGAGCTGATCCTTGAGGGCTTCCGGAACAAGCGGTGCCCCGGCTGTGGCGATGATACCGTCAAACGGCGCTTCTTGTGGCCACCCCAACGTTCCATCACCGATGCGAAACGTCACATTTGAATATCCACAGCTATAAAGTTTTCGGCGTGCCTGCAGCGAAAGATCTTTGAGCCGCTCGATGGTAAAGACATGTTTGCACAGCTCGGCCAAAACAGCGGTTTGATATCCGGAGCCGGTCCCGATTTCCAAAAGACGATGCGTCGGCTGAATCTCCAGAAGCTCAGACATGAGTGCCACCATCATCGGTTGAGAAATGGTCTGGCCGTCACCGATGGGCAGTGGACGATCCAAGTAGGACTGAACCTCCATCCCCGGGCTGACAAAAAGATGCCGCGGAATTTTGGCCATGGCTTCCAACACCCGAGGGTCGCGAATGCCGCCGGCCATGAGCTGTTCTTTCACCATCCGCCGCCTTGCAACTTCGTAGGGATCGCGGGCCCTCTGAGGTTTTTGTGATTTTTTCTGCATGACCGGCTGGTGGGAACGAAAAGGCATACGAAAAATTACGTAACGGAATGGAATGTGTCAAGAAATGTGAGGTTGCTTCTTTCCGAAAGTATGTTAAGCGCGCGCTCCATTGTTATGGAGAACTCCCATGAGTGACCACTACGCCAAAGCAGGAGTCAACATCGACGAAGGCAATCGCTTCGTCGATCTCATCCGTCCCATGGTGGGGCTTACCCGTCGCAGCGGTGTCATTGGCGACGTCGGTGGCTTTGGGGGGCTGTTTCGACCTGCATTGGAAGGAATGAACGAACCGTTGCTCGTTTCTGGAACCGATGGCGTGGGCACCAAAGTCCTCGTCGCTGAAGCCATGTCCCGCTTTGACACGATTGGCCAGGATCTGGTGGCCATGTGCATCAACGACATCGCCTGCTCCGGAGCCGAGCCCCTCTTTTTCTTGGATTACTTTGCCACGGGGGAGCTCGATGCCGCTCATCATGCGCGCATCATCGAGGGCATCGCCGCAGCCTGTAAATATGCGAACTGTGCCCTGCTCGGCGGCGAGACCGCAGAAATGCCTGGGGTCTATCAAGGCAAGAAGTTCGATTTGGCAGGATTCGCAGTAGGCATTGTGGATCGTCCCCGCCTCATCGACGGCAAGTCGATTGCTGCTGGTGATACCATCATCGGCATTGCCTCCAGCGGTTTCCACAGCAACGGCTATTCACTGGTACGAAAAATTGTTGAAGATCATCACTTGAGTTTCACAGAAAATCTTCTCACTCCCACGTTCATTTATAGCCCCCTCATCCTTCTGCTCATGAAAGCATTTTCCCTAAAAGGCATTGCCCACATCACCGGGGGCGGCTTTTGGGATAACATCCCGCGCATCCTCCCTGACCACGTCTCTGCCCGCATCAAAAAAAACGCATGGGAATGGCCAACAGTGATGCGTTCCTTTCAGCAACTTGCAAACTTAAGCGACCAGGAAATGCTGCGCGTCTGGAATTGCGGTATCGGCCTCGTCATGGTCGTGTCCAAATCCGACACCGACGCCATCTGTCAACGCATTGAGGAGCATAACCACAGACCATTTGTAATAGGGCAGATTGAAGACCGCGCCTCAAACGAAGTATCGCTGTTCATCGAGTAAATCTAAACTTTTTTGAGAAATTTCTCGAGATCCTCGAGCAGATCTTCAACATCTTCAATACCAACGGAGAGACGAATCAGCGTATCCGAGATTCCTCGCTGTTTTCGAACCTCTGCGGGCAACGAGGCATGCGTCATGGTCGCAGGATGGCAGACCAAGGATTCCACTCCGCCGAGACTTTCAGCTAAGCGAAAGCATGTGAGGCTGCCGAGATGTTGATGTAATTTTTCAGATGAGCCATCGACGACCGCGCTGACCATTCCGCCAAAGGCCTTCATCTGCCGCTTGGCGACGGCGTGCCCCGGGTGGGACTCAAGACCAGGATAATAGACAATTTTCATGCGATCGTGCTTTTGCAGATAGCCTGCGACCTGAGCCGCATTCACGCAGTGCGCCTCCATGCGCAGTGCCAGCGTTTTGAGACCGCGATGCGCGAGCCACGTATCAAAGGGCGAAGGATTGAGGCCGTAGGCCATGCGCGCAAAATGCAGTCGATCATGAAGTGCAGCATCACTCGTAATGAGCGCTCCACCGATAAGATCAGAATGTCCTCCCACGTATTTCGTGGTGCTGTGCAGCACGACATCTGCGCCCAGGGCCAAGGGATTTTGAAGGTAAGGAGACGCAAAGGTATTGTCGACAACGGTTGTGATCCCCTGAGATCGCGCTCTTTTCGAAACAGCCGTAATGTCAACGATCTGGAGACGTGGATTTGTAGGTGATTCCAGCCAAAAGAGTTTTGTGCGTTCGGTTGCAGCATCACCAAAAGCTTCAGGAGACAAGTCATCGACCGAAGTAAAATCGATGCCAAAGCGTGATTTCATTTGTGCCAGCAACCGATAGGTTCCGCCATAGACATCGCTCGACACGACGACATGGTCACCCGAGGAAAGGAGCGAAAAGAGCGCTGTCTCCGCCCCCAGGCCTGAGGAATAAACCACGGCATGTTGTCCCCCTTCCATCGCGGCGAGGGCAGTTTCCAGATTTCGAAAATTGGGATTGCCTGCGCGGGTGTATTCAAATTCCTGATGATGCCCCGGCGTCGGCTGAGCGTAGGTGGAGGTTTGATAAATCGGCGGAATAACAGCGCCGGTGTCGTGGTCTGGATGTTGTCCTGCGTGAATGGCTTTGGTTTTAAATTTCATTTAGTCCCCATCCAAAAGTCGATGAAATCAATCCTGGTGAGTACGCCTTGAAGCTTCTGGTTGCTCGAAACCACCACGGCTGAATAGGCAGCCATGAGCAGGCGATAGGCCTCGCTCACATCCACCGATTCGTCGAGCGTCGGAAACGGTGCCCCCATCACTGCCGCAACTTCTTGATTCGCCAAGTCAAGGCCATCATGCAGAAGTTTCATGATACCGCTCTCACTGAGAGACCCAACCACGGTCTCCTTTTCCACAACCGGCAATTGTGAAATCCCCTGTTCGTGCATCATCCGAACCGCCTGACTGATTTTATCTTTTTTGGCGACGGTAGAGAGCTTCGTCGATTTCTTACGGCGCAAGAGCTCTCCGATAGGGACCCGTTCAGACTTCGCTTCCATGAAACCTTCTTGCTGCATCCAACGATCATTGAAAATCCTGCCAATGTAGTTTCGACCGGTGTCGGCGAGGAGCACAACGATGTTTCCCTTTTGCATACGCTCTGCATATCGCACCGCTGCAGCAAGCACTGTCCCGGAAGACCCCCCGGCCAAAATCCCTTCTTCTCGCGCCAACCTTCTTGCCATGGCAAATGACTCGCGGTCTGAAACGCGTACAAAATCGTCTACCACCTGGCGATTGTACGTCATGGGGAAAAAATCTTCACCGATGCCTTCGACCTTCCATGGTTTTGGACTGTCTCCGGAAATGATGGATCCTTCAGGATCAGCCACAACAACTTTGATCTGTGGTTTTTTTTCTTTGAGATACCTGCCGATACCACTTACTGAACCACCGGTTCCAACCCCTGCAACAAAAACATCGATGTCTTTTCCCAATGCGTTCCAAATCTCTGGACCTGTCCAGCGATAGTGAGTTTCGGGATTGGAAAGATTTGCAAACTGGCCGGGTTTATAGGCCCCCGGAATGTCGCGCGTCAAACGATCGGCGACATTATTGTAGTTTTCCGGCGAATCGGGCGGGACGTTGGTCGCCGTAATGACCACTTCGGCACCATAGGCCCGCAAGAGGTTGATCTTCTCCTCACTCATTTTATCGGGAAGGACAAAGATACAGCGATAGCCTTTGATCGCAGCCACCAAAGCAAGACCAACACCGGTGTTGCCGGACGTTGCCTCAACGATGGTCCCTCCTTTTTTGATAAGGCCTTTTTTCTCGGCCTCCTCAAGCATAGCAATAGCGATACGGTCTTTGATACTTCCGCCGGGGTTCACGGTTTCGACTTTTCCGTAAATACGAACGGGAAGTCCTCGTGAAATACGGGAGAGATAAACCAGAGGGGTGTTGCCAATGGCCTCAAGAATGGAGTCGCAGGTCGTTTTCATGGGGGGCTCGCTAACGTTTTTTACCGATGAGTGCAATTATTCAATAATGCTGAACACCACGCGGCGATTTTTGGACCGATTCTCTGCAGATGTATCGGGCAGAAGCGGTCGTCGATCTGAAAAACCAACAGGGATCAATTGGACTTCGGAACGAACCCCGCGACGACGGAGGTACTCCACCACGACTTCTGCACGGCGCTTGGAGATGCGCGCTTTCACCGACGGAGAACCAAAACGATCCGCATGGCCTCCGACTTCAATCTTGCGAATCCAGGGATGGCTATTGATGAACGTAATGACCTGATCGAGCGCATCAAAGGACGGGCCGCGGAGCAGCACGCTGTCAAATTCAAAGGCGACCGGGTGTGCCGTCGTGATTTCCTGCTCACTCACTTTAGCCATGACCGTCACTTCTTTCGGGCAGCCTTCCGATACAGACGGACCGACCTTCTTTGGACAGCGATCTTTAAAATCGGAGAGACCGTCGCCGTCGGAATCCTGTTTGGCAAGCCGCGCCAGCAGCGCCCACTGGCTTTCTCCACTCTTGTCATCGAGATCAACGACCTGGAGCGGCGTTTGCTGTTCTTCAATCGCCTCCCGAAGTTCGAAGACTTTCGGACAGGAAGCATCGTGAATACCTGGCTTATAATCAGACGACTTTTTCGGACAATTGGAGGAAAGGTCGGCCGTGGAGACCAGATCAATCGTCGACACAAGGTCGTAATACTTCACACAGCCGGCATCGTGAAGGCGCGGATCATAATCGTCGGTATCCTTCGGACATTTGAGTTCCATGGTCGACGCGGACAAGGTGACGATGTTCATGACTTCCTGAGGCGTGTAGCTTTCGCTCAACGTGAAGACTTTTTGACACGCAGGATTGTCTTTCTTCGGATCAAATTTATCAGGAGAAGGACACTTGAAATATGCATTGGCAATTTCGCGAACTTCGTAAAATTTTGGACAAGAGTCGTCATGGACCGAAGGATCATAGGCATCGGGATTCGGCGGACAGTTCGACTGCAGCGCAGAAAAAACTTCGGGAGTGATATCACTCGTTTTCTGGAATTTACTGTTACGCGCGGCCAACCAGGCGGCTTCTTTTGGCGCAAATTTGTTTTGATTGAAACGGTATGACGCCCCTAAAAATCCGCGCACTTTCGCACCGCTCGTCCCGCACACCGCACAGGTTCCACCAGCTGCCGTCACGATGATTCCCGGTTTTTTCAGGTCATAGTGCATCCCGGCGTTGATCTCTGCAGGTGTATCATCTTTTTCTTGAAAGAGATGTTCGGCATCCGTTGAGACATTGCCTTCAGCAAACACCGACCAGTCGCCCAACCAGAGGAGACTCCCAACTCCAAAGAGCGCACGATGCCGATAGTCGATATTTCGAAGCGTGACGCGATCACCGTAAAGATAGCCGATGTTGGCCGACAGCGTCAGACGGCGGTGAAGATCTGCATCAGCAGCGATTTTGATTCCACCCGTGGCCGAAGCATCACCGACGTAAGATGAACTCGCTCCCGTAGGCAG
>JACQOX010000143.1 GCA_016202335.1 Deltaproteobacteria bacterium | reverse complement strand
GATGATGTAGCCGCCGCTCTTAAGCCAAACTTTTTGTCCCAAGGCGCGCGTGATTTCGACTTCAATCCCAAAGGCGTCGAAGATGGGATCTTGGCCTTTATAAAGTTCCACGGCCTTGACCGCATCAGGCATGTATTTGGCGACGAAGCTGAGAATCTGTTTATGGGCTTCCGGAGAATCGACCACCAAGCGATCGACGTCCGGAGTAAATTGATCGCGGATCGCTCGCTCGAGGACGCCCAATTCGGCACGAACGAGCGTCGGGGCCGAACGAACATCTTTGGCCTTGCTCTCGATTTCCTTCCAGGTTTCTTGGAGATAATCGATGTCCATCTTGAGTTCTTTTTCGGTGAGCCCTTCCGACACCGTGCGAACGATGAATCCGCCCGGGCCCTGATGAAGCCGTCGAATGATTTCTTTCAGGCGTTCGCGTTCCAGCGGATCGGCGATGCGACGGGAAGCCCCGATGTGATGGACCGTGGGCATGAACACCAAGAAACGTCCGGGAAGCGAAATGTGGGAGGTGACGCGCGCGCCTTTGCTCCCCATCGGTTCTTTTTCCACTTGAACCAGAATTTCGTTCCCTTCGTGAAGAAGGTTTTGAATGGAGGAATCTTCTCGAGATTTTCGGGGGCGCTTTTTAGGAGTTTCTTCCGCGGGCTCTTCGTCGTCAGCATCCACGTCTTCGGAATGCTTGAGGCCTTCCACCACATCCGATGCGTGCAGGAAGGCCGTGCGTTCCAGGCCGATATCCACAAAGGCAGCCTGCATACCCGGAAGCACGCGCACGACCTTGCCTTTATAGACATTGCCAACGACACCGGTCGAGCGGATGCGTTCGGTGAAAAGTTCAGCCACCACGCCGCTTTCGAGACGCGCGACACGTGTTTCACTGAGAGTCACATTGATGATCAGTTCATTCGGCATGAAAACCTTATTGCATCCCCTAGACAATGGAAGGGTCTGTCTCTATATACTGCAAACACATCGCGCAAGGAGGAAACACTATGTTTTATTTTGATCCCTTATACATGGTCGTCATGCTGGTGTCGCTTGGAGCTTCGCTCTGGGCCACCGCCATGGTGAAGAGCGCTTTTGCCAAATACAGAAAAATCCCTTCCACCAATGGGCTCACGGGTCGCGAAATCGCGGAGCGCATCCTCGCCCAGTCCGGAGTTTCAGCCGCAGTCAGCACTGTCGACCGCCGCAGTTTTTTCGGAGGTGACGGTGGCGATCTGACCGACCATTACGACCCGCGGGACCGTACGGTTCGGCTTTCTCCCCAGGTCTACGGCGGAACGTCCATCGCGGCCCAGGCGATCGCTGCCCACGAAGTCGGCCATGCCATTCAGCACGCCAGGGCTTATACTCCGCTTACGCTCCGCAACGCGATCGCTCCGGTAGCCGGCTTCGGCAGCAACATCTCCTATTTTTTGATCATGATAGGCTTTGTGATGAATACCCTGTCGCTTGTGAAACTCGGCATTCTGTTTTTTGCGATCGTAGTGGCGTTTCAGCTCATCACCCTGCCGGTGGAATTCGATGCCAGCCGCCGGGCCAAACAGCTCCTGCAACACATGGGGATTATCGTCGGCAATGAAGGCAAAGGCGTGGCCGCTGTTTTGAACGCTGCGGCCTTGACCTATGTCGCTGCTGCGGCTACGGCCCTCCTCAACTTGGCGTACCTCCTCCTCCGTGCGCGAGAAAGATAAGGATACTTTTTATGGGATTTAACTGTGGGATTGTCGGCTTGCCGAACGTCGGAAAGTCAACACTTTTTAATGCCATGACGCAGGCCAATGCACCGGCAGCGAACTATCCATTCTGCACGATCGATCATCACAACGGGATTGTTGCGGTACCAGATCGCCGACTGGATGACATTGCCTCCAAGTTCGGACCGCTGAGCGTGATCCCCACCACCGTCGAATTCGTGGACATCGCAGGGTTAGTCGAAGGCGCGTCCAAGGGCGAGGGCCTGGGCAACAAGTTCTTAGGCCACATCCGCGCCACGGACGCCATCGCTCACGTCGTGCGCTGCTTTGACGACCCTAGCATTGTGCACACCTATGGTGCCGCCGATCCGGTCAACGACATTGAAATCATCACCACGGAACTCGTGCTCGCTGACCTGGACAGCGTCACCAAGCGCTTCGATAAGATCGCCAGTGCGGCAAAAATCGGCAATGCCGAAGCTAAAAAGGAATTCCCGTCGCTGGAAAAGATCAAAATCCACGTAGAAACCGGGAAACCCGTGCGGAGCCTTGAATTAGACAAGGCCGATCATGAACTCTGTCACACGTTAGGGCTCATCACCTCTAAGCCGCTTTTTTACGTCTTGAACGCCAATGAGAGCGACATCAAAACCCCATCCGATAAAATTAAGAAAGTTTTGGACTATGCGAAAAAAGACAATGCCCCTGCCGTCATCGTCGCCGCGTCGATCGAAAGCGAGCTGGCCACCCTCTCCCCTGAAGACCGCAAAGCTTTTCTGGATGACTTGGGGCTAGAAGAACCAGGGCTTCACCGCGTCATCCGCACCGGCTATGCCCTGCTCAATCTGATCACCTATTTTACGGCAGGGAAAAAAGAAGTGCGGGCCTGGACGATTCACAATGGCGATACCGCTCCCCAAGCTGCCGGGAAAATTCATTCCGATTTCGAGCGCGGCTTCATCCGTGCAGAAACGTATCATTACGATGATTTGATGAAATACGGCAATGAACAGGCGGTCAAAGCAGCGGGCCGCTTACGCAGCGAAGGCGCGGACTATCTCGTCCAAGACGGGGACATCATGAATTTTCGGTTTAATGTCTGAGCAAGTCCGCCACGTATCGACCGATCGCTGGCGCTGCAGTCAGTCCCGGCGATTCGATGCCTAACAGATGCACGATATTACCTTCTTTAAAAATCACAAAATCACCGATGGCTTTACCATCCTCAAAAAGTTTCGGCCGGTTGCCGGCGTAGGCCATTTCAACCTCATCCAACGTCGGTGGCTGTTTCATGAAGGGAGCAATGGCGTCGATGAAGACCTGCGGCGGCGTGGTGATCGCGTAGTCCGTCTTGCAGGCGACGTCGCCACAAATGTGCGACGGACCGAGCAGTACCTCGCCACCATAATTGCGGTGGACATGGATGCCGAGGCTCGAGATCATCGAGCCATCACCGCCGTTCACGAATCTTGCCGGAACGGGATAAATCACGTGCTCGAGCGTCGCTTTTTTCCAGCGGTAGTATTCACCGCGATAGGGAATGATCTGAAACTTTCGCTGACCGCCGGCCATTGCGTATACTTCGTCTGCCCACAGCCCCGCACTGTTGATGAGAAAGTCATAGGGGATGTCGTCACGGTTGGTGTGAAGAATCGATTTCGCGGCATCGATGCTTTTCACGCAGCATTCACGGATCACGTACACATTTTCAAATGCGGCGAGATGGCGATCAAGCGCTTGAACGTAGCCAGCGCAGTCGAGCATACCGGTGGACGGCGCAAACATGCAGGCCCTCGAGAGTTTGAGCTCAGGAACATCATCTACCGCGTCTTGCGGATCGTGCGGAACCAGCGGAACCGCCCCGCTTTCGACCACGTTGCGGGCGAGTTTTTCGAGGCCTTCGGCTTCGGCGTCATTCGTGGCAAGAATCCATTTGCCGGTCTTTTTGAGGGGAATGTTCAAACGCTCGGCCAGTTCGTACGTCAAAATATTCCCTTCAACGCAGAGTTTTGTCTTGAGCGAATGCGGTGGATAGGCCACACCCGCGTGCAGGACTTCGCTGTTGCGGCCGGTCGTGTGATGCCCCAGAAAGGCTTCCTGTTCGAGGAGAAATATCTCGTCGCCTCGGTTGGTTTCTGCCAGTTCACGGGCGATGCTCAGGCCGACGATGCCGCCGCCGATGATGACAATGGTTTCCATATTTGGCCATTTTTGGTGGAGGAGAAATAAAAACGCAACTTTTTTCATGATATGCCGATAAGAGGTCATGACCATTTTAACTACTGTTATACCACCCCTTCCCCCTGCTTGCTGCATACGCATAACTGAAACATTATTTCAGCAAGCAGATGCGATCTCAGAAAGATTTGGCCATCTTCTCACCACTGCAGCATTGGGACACACTGACGCTGAAACAATTGATGCTTGGGGACATTCTGAAATAGCACAATTCAAAGCGCTTGAAACAGGTTGTCGACAAAGGTTTCCGACAACGCTCCATCCTTTCTTTGATCTTTGCAGGTCTTCCTATGGTCAATCAATTTCTAATCTTGATTGGACACTTGAATGCCTCAAAACAAAATCATCTCCCAAGATCTTTAAGGAACTGGCCGATGTCATTATTGAAGGTCGGCTGAGACATGAAACCGTACATGGTAAGCTCGGCTACACCGTCAGCGAATCACGTCATGAAGTGGCTTCACGGCTGAGTGCCTTGTTGTTTTCAGCTTACGCGTATCACCCATGGAGAGGGAGTCATTTGTTCTTCCTCCCTTGGAAGCTTGATATCGAACCAGATTCCCAAGCAGGCAGTCTTTTAGACATCATGCCCTGGCCGCCATCTCCTGCCAATACGGTGTTCAGGAGTCTCAAACGGATTCTGGGCTGGAAAATAGAGTTGACGTTTTCTGAGCACGTTCGCCTGCGCATTAATTTTCCATAAGAAACACAGTCCCTCACTGAAGCTCCGGGCGAAAGACAGAAACGCAACTTTTTTCAAAAATTGCCGATAATAAGAAAGAGTGGGGAAAGGTTATTTTCCATGGCCGGAGATTGCAAAGCATGTCACCTCAAGACCAAGTCCGTTGATGTGGACTTAGCTCACACCTTTGAAACCTTGCTCAAAGAAACTGCGGGGCCTGATCGCGAAATAACCTGTCATCAGCCAGGCGCTTCTTGTTATTCTTTTTCACCATCCGAGCATGAACTCCAAATAAAACATATCGAGGTGTGCGGAAGGCCCATGTCCTTCAACAGCGGCAGCCATCGATTACTCGTGGAATTTTCTTACCAACATGAACCTTACGTCATGGCCATCGAAGAGAAGGAAAGCCCTGCATGCATCTTTATGGGAGACATCATTCACGTCGGGGCCTTCACCGCAGTGGGGCAATCAAAGCTTCAAGATGACAGCTTCATCAAGGCCCTGCTTCCCAAGATCATTTACGCTGCAACCGGGGTGATCGCAGATTTCCAACCGGTCTATGAATTCGATGCAGGCACATCCGATATCACCAAAGAGTCGCCTTCATTCAGCAAAGCTCCTCGCTTTTATCCGCGAGATCGCTTTATCCTTCACCGCAGTTCAGCTTCGGAAATTTTACGACAGGGCTGCACCCTTTCAGACGAAGCGCGTGGGTGTGTTTTCATGCCAAAAAAGGAAACTCTATGACTCTTTGGGGAATTTCACCG
>JACQOX010000144.1 GCA_016202335.1 Deltaproteobacteria bacterium | reverse complement strand
TGTCATCGCGAGGAGGCCGAAGGCCGACGTGGCGATCTCCTGAAATCAATTTTCATTTTCTTCTCCTTTTGACAATAACCATTCCCGTCGGAGGAGTTCACTTGTCAAGGATTTGTGAAGATTTAAATGAATTGTGAATGGGGATTTCCGGAATTCTGTAAGACGGCTTCTTTGTCAGGCATTATGCTGCTAAATTCTTTTTCCAACGCCTAATCTTTGTTCGAGCTGAGGAATACGGGGCAACAGTGTTTACCTGTATCCATTTGACGATGGGCCATTTTTCACCAGCCCATTTACGACGCCCCAACTTAAACAATTCACCGGCGCTCATCTTATTAATCCAGTCAGAAGTCTCTTCCACTACATCTTTGAATTCTCTTCGCAAAGTCACCAGGGATTTCTTTTCTGAAGACTTGTAGAAAGACTGTGCAAGCCGGCCCAATTCACTCCACTTAAATCCTTTTGCTGGCATTTCAGGATTCTTGCCGTCGAGTTCTTCCTTGTCCCAACCAAGGAGCAAACGTCCCCAGCCAATCTGATAAGCAACGATATCGCAAACAGATATACCGCCGTTGATAGCTCTGCTCCGAGTTGCCGATGGTTTGATCTCATTAAATTCCATATCCAACTTTTTATAGGCTGTATGAAGGTTATTGAGAAGCTCTTCTTTTGTCTTTGGTAATGGCATTCTTAGCTCCAGTGAGCGTTATTTTACGAAGCATTTTCAATGATACAAGCGAAGCACTCTATAATGCGTCTCGAAAACCTGGGTTCAGATCATCTCCACAAACTCATCGAAGAGGTAACCCGTATCAACAGGACCTGGTTTGGCTTCGGGGTGAAACTGCACGCTCATGTAGGATTTGGTTTTATGACGAATACCTTCGTTGGTGCCATCATTAGCGTTCTCAAACCAGGGACTCCAATCAGCAGGCAGCGACGCTGTGTCAACTGCATAGCCGTGGTTCTGAGACGTAATAAAACAGCGCTTCTCGCCCACAATTCGGCAGGGCTGATTTTGCGAGCGATGGCCAAATTTCAACTTATAGGTCTTGGCTCCCGCGGCGAGCGCCATGATTTGATTCCCGAGGCAGATGCCGAACGTGGGAATATTCGCGGCCATGACTTTTTTGGCATTTTCAATCGTCTCGGAAACCCAGAGCGGATCTCCTGGGCCATTCGAAAACAGCACGCCATCGGGCTCATGCTTCAGAACGTCTTCATTCCACGGAACACGGATCACCGTGAGTCCACGATTCAGCAGACTCTTGATAATCGTCTGCTTGCAGCCGCAATCCACCAGCACCACGCGTTTGCGGCCACCTTCATATGTGATCGGTTTTTCCACGCTGACTTCAGAGACAGAATGTTGCTGACCTTGCTCTTCTTTGAAAGAGAGAGCTGGGGATAGATCTGCTCGAATGCAGCCGCGCATACTCCCCTTCTCACGCAGGTGCTTTGTCAGGGCGCGCGTGTCAATCCCGGCAATCCCCGGAACATTTTGTTCTCTCAACCAATCCGAAAGACCAGAGTTTGCCTGCCAATGATGATGAAATTCAGAATACTCAGAAACCACCAAACCGGAAATGTGCACGCGTTCTGATTCAAAATAATGTTCGAAGTTTCGCTCAGAGCGTTCGGGGACCCCATAATTTCCGATGAGAGGATAAGTCAGGCAGAGAATTTGACCGCGATAGGAGGGGTCGCTGAAGGATTCGGGATATCCCACCATGCCGGTATTGAAGACAACTTCTCCATTGGCTTCGGATTCGGCCCCAAATGAATGGCCTGAAAAAAGAGCGCCGTCCTCGAGGATTAAATGGCAAGGACGGCGTTCATGGTTTTTCAAAGTCACAACTCCTTTTCCGCGGGGGGTCCTACTGAGCGGGAAGCCGAAAAGCAATATAAATGCTGGCATCTCCACGTCGAACCAAGATGCGCACCACATCGCCGGCCTTTAGCCTATTCACCGCCTGGTTGTAATCTTCAAGTGCACCAATGCGTTTTTCATTGATTTCGACGATGACATCTCCACCTTCAAGGCCGCTCGCTTCTGAAGCCGATTCCGGCTCCACTCTTTCAATCACGACGGCAGAATCGATGGCACGTATGACGAGTCCCAATTTATCAGCTTTCCCCGCTTGGCTTCGCGGTCCCTGAGGAGCTGCCTTGGCTTCCCCTTCTTGCTTGCCGATGTCGACACGCAGGGTCTTCTTTTGGCCAGCGCGCAGTATTTCCACATTTACCGTTTTCCCGGTATCCGTAGCGCCAACCGCCAGTGACAGGTCGTAGGGGTCCTTGACCAGCTGACCATCAAATGTGGTGACAATATCACCGCGTTGAAGTCCGGCTTTTTCTGCTGGCGATCCTTTAAAGACTTCGGCAATGAGCGCCCCTTCAGCGCGATCGAGGCCAAACGATTTGGCCAAGTCATCGGACATTTCTTGGATGGAAACCCCCAACCAGCCACGACTGATGGCCCCCCCTTTGGAAAGCTGAGGCGCAATTTTCTTGGCAAGATTGACCGGAATGGCAAACCCAATCCCCTGTCCAGTCGCATAAATCATGGTATTGATGCCAATGACTTCGCCGTTCAGATTAAAAAGCGGTCCACCGCTGTTTCCGGGGTTGATCGAAGCATCGGTCTGAATGAATTTGGCGTACGGCCCACCGCCGATGACGCGCCCCGTGGCACTCACCACGCCGACGGTCACCGTATGTTCCAGCCCAAACGGGTTTCCAATGGCCATCGCCCAATCGCCGGGGCGAACGCGATCAGAATCCCCCAGCGGAACAAAGGGGAGGTCAGCCTTGGCTTTCACTTTAATGACCGCAATGTCGGTGCGTTCGTCGGCACCGGCAACTTCGGCCTTGAGCGATCTGCCGTCGGCGAGTTTCACTTCGATCTCATCGGCCCCCGCAATGACGTGGCTATTGGTCAGGATGGTTCCGTCTTTGTCGATGATGACGCCGGATCCAAGGCTCCGCTGGCGTTGTTCTTGAGGCACACCTTCGAAAAACTTCTCAAAGAAATCGTCGAAGGGATCTCGCTGGCCATAGGGAGAGAACGGCCGGGCAGAAGGCTGGCGTTTAATGACCTTGGTCGTGGAAATATTTACCACTGCAGGCTGCACTTTTTCCGCCAGATCGGCGAAAGACGTGGGGCGAAAATCAACCCATGCAGCCGGAGTAGCGACAGAAACAGAAGGAACAGCCGCTTCTTCCTTTTGTGGAGTGACAATGGAATCCGTGGTTTTTTTGGGCCCGCCGATGAGTGGAAAGGCGACGGCGAGAGTGACCAGACACGTCGCAAAAGAAGAGACGATCAGCATTTGAAGCGAATAACGTTTCCCCATAGAATTGTCCTCCTTAAATTTCATTTATAAATAATGGCGAGGTCCCCTGATGTCAATACTCCGGGGAAAGCTATTGCACTTTAGAGTGCGGTTCTCTAAGAAAAACGCCCATGAAATACTTCGTCCTTATAATGATTTTTATTTTTACCGCCTGCGCCAAGGAATCAGCCCTTCACCGCGGCACACCTGAAGCGGAACTCGATCGTTGCGTCGAACTGTCGAAAAAAACAAAGTACGAAGAAACCGTGGAATGCCTCGAAATCGTCAAATCCCATTATCCGAATTCTTCTACCGCGCAGCAGGCTGAACTCCGCATCGGCGATATCTATTTCCAAGAAAAAGAATTTCTACTCGCCGCTGAATCCTATGTCAGCTTCATTCAGCTTTACCCACGTTCGCCTCAAATCGACTACGCCTATTACCGCGCCGGTGTCGCCTATTTCCGCGAAAGCCCCAAGGCCATCGATCGCGATCAGCAGCATCTCGACGACGCGATCCACAACCTTGAAACCGTGGTCAACTATTACCCGCAGAGCACGTATCGGGAATTAGCAGGAAGGTTTTTATCCGAGGCCCGCCGCCGTATCGCCCGCCATCATTACTACGTCGGCCGATTCTATTACCGCACAGGTGAATACATCGCAGCTCTTCCACGGCTCCGTGAGGTCGCCGTGAACTTCACCGACAGCGGGCTGGCTCCCAGAGCGCTTTACCTCATGACCATCGCCAACATCAAACTGAAGCAATTCGATGAAGCTAAAAAAGTCTTCGGCGCTTTGTCGGTTGAATACCCGAAAAATAAATGGACCGTAAAAGCGGAAAAGAAACTACTGAAGGCAGTTCACTAAGGAGACACCATGGAGAACATCCGCGAACTGATCACCCGAGGGAAGCAATATTTCGAGCGAAAACAATACAACCTCGCTGAACATTATCTAAAACGCGTCATCGAACGTCAGCCTCAATATGCCGACGTTCAAAATATGTTGGGAGTCATTTCGCACATCGAAGGCAAGTTTCACAATGCTTTGGAATTTTTTCGAAGCGCCCTGAACATCAATCCGCGCTACACGGAAGCACTCCTCAATCTGGCCGTCCTTTACAATGACCTCGGGCAATACAAAGAAGCCAAAGAACTCTACACCGCGCTCAAGAAACAAAACGTCACCAAAAAAGGTGAAATCGAGCCGGTCCTTCGCGGGAAACTTTCCAACCTGCACGCCGAAGTCGGCGACATCTATCGCTCCATTGCGCTCCACAGCCTGGCCATCGAAGAATATCAGAAAGCGTTAACGCTTAATCCACACTACCACGATATTCGCACCAAGCTCGGACAGGCACTCCGCGAAAATCGAGAACTTGTAGCTTCGCAGAAAGAATTCCTGACGGTTCTCAAAGCACGCGAACGCTATTCCCCCGCCCGCGTGCAGCTCGGCGTCACCCTTTATTCTATGGGGAAGCCCATGGACGCTCGCAAACAGTGGGAAACCGTGCTGGGCTACGATCCCCAAAATGATTACGCCAAGATGTACCTCCGTCTGTGCGAGCCCATGCCGCGGGATCGTATCGTGAGTGGAAATGGCGCAAAGAAGGTCGTGAAGAAAACCACGAAAAAAGCCAAGCCAAAGAGGAAATCGCGATGACGAAAAAAATCGCCATCCTGTTAGAGAATTTTTTCGAAGACGTGGAAGTGCTCTATCCCTTCTATCGTCTCAAAGAAGAAGGCCATGACGCCATCCTCGTAGGCCCAAAAAAAGGGAAAGAGTTCAAAGGCAAATACGGCTACCCGCTCACAGCGGAATTGGGAATCGATCAGGCAAAGATCCAAGATTTTCACGGCGTGATTGTGCCCGGCGGCTACGCCCCGGACCACATCCGCCGCCAACCACCGATGATTCAATTTGTTGCCGACATGCACACAGCCGGGAAACCCGTCGCCGGCATCTGTCACGCAGGATGGGTTATGATTTCCGCAGGCTGCATCAAAGGCAAAAAAGTGACCAGCTTTTTCGCGATCAAAGACGACATGGTCAATGCCGGCGGCATCTGGATCGATGCTGAGGTCGTGCAGGATGGCAACGTGATCACGTCTCGAAAACCCGCCGACCTGCCGGCGTTTTGTAAAACCATTATTGCTGCGCTGTAATTACTTTCCTGCGCGCTCTTTATATTCCCCGGTTTCGGTGTTGATGCGGATGACGTCATCCACTTCGACAAACGACGGGACCATTACCGCGAGCCCAGTTTCCACCACGCATTTTTTATAGGACGCGCTGGCCGTCTGCTTTTTCACGGACGGTTCGGCTTCGATAACCTTGAGATCAACGTTTTCGGGAAGATCGAGACCGACCGGTTTTCCGTCGTAGAACGTCAGGCTCACTTTAGTGTTGGGAAGGACGTAGTTGATGGCGTCTCCCATGAAATCATGGTCAAGGTCCATCTGTTCGAAGGTTTCGCTGTTCATGAAATGGTAGCGCTCGCCGTCATCATAGAGGTATTCCATCTGATGGGTTTCCAAGTAAGCGGCTTCAACATCGTCGGTCGAGCGAAAACGATGTTCAAACTGGGTTCCGGATTTGAGGCTGCGCATCTTCACCTGCATCATGGCGCGCAAATTTCCCGGCGTATGATGATGAGCGCTCATCACGCGGCAGAGATCGCCTTCGAATATAATGACCGAACCGGGACGTAATTTTGTTGCTTGAACCATGCATTGCTCTCCTTCTATAAGAAGTAACGCCCTTCCACTCCTCGGCGACAAACGCGGGAGGGGAAACCCCTCCCCCGTCCTTCGGACGGCTC
>JACQOX010000140.1 GCA_016202335.1 Deltaproteobacteria bacterium | reverse complement strand
GCCCCCATGCCCGAAGGGATTGAAGACGGCATCATCCATGGCCTCTATCCCTTCCGAAAAACCGAAGTGAAAAAAGGGATGCATGAAGTGACCTTGCTGGGAAGCGGTTCGATTTTGATGGAAGTCTTAAAGGCCCAGGAAATGCTGGCCAAGGATTACGACGTCGCCGCCGATGTCTGGAACGTCACAAGTTACACAGAACTCCGCCGTGAAGCACTTGAAGTCGAACGATGGAATATGCTGCATCCGATGGAAAAACCGCGCGTGCCATACATTGTGAATCAACTTGGCGTCAAAGGCCCCATCATCGCGGCTTCCGACTGGATGAAGATCCTGGCCGATCAGATCGTGCGCTGGGTACCGAATCTGTATGCGCTTGGCACCGACGGCTTTGGCCGCAGCGACTCGCGCGTCGCGCTGCGGAAATACTTTGAAGTCGATGCCGCCTCGATCGTGGTCGCCAGCTTGAGCCAGCTCATGAAGCACGGCAAGATTGAACCTAAAACTGTGCAGAAGGCGATCGAAGCGTTGGGGGTGAACCCTGAAAAACAAAGCCAAACACTGTTTTAGGGTTTCGAAAAAGGCGAAACTGCATATTATATGTGAACTTTTCCAGGCATTCCAAAATCGACGACTCTCAAAATTTCCTGTTGTTCACGAAGGGCTTCAGACCATTGAAAAACCAAACTCAAATCATTTTCATCACCAGCAGCCTTCTTCCACAAAACAAGATTATACCTTCTTTCAACAATAGATGCCACACTACGACCAAAAACTGCGGCACTCATAGTCGCCAACACGCGGCCGATATCGTTCTCGATAACATAACTACTCATTACTCCAAAAAAAACACCAACACCACCTGCAATCACGGTCTTTAAAAGGCCGGCGTTAATCAATCGTTCTCTTACAGGGATTCTCTCACCAAATATTCTTCGAGAAAATTCAACCCTGGCCTGATCAATAGTCGATAATGCCCTCTGGGTATAATCAAATGCAGTCGCACGAGCCACAAGTCCCATTGCCGATAAAGCCGCTACATTCACTTCATTCATCCCCTTTTCGATAGCCGCCGAAACTTCATCTAAAGCAGAAGATTCCCCCTTTCCCGAAGCAACAAATGTCTTCTCAAGATAGGGATCAAAAACTCTTTTGCTACGAAGGGTCCCCATCAAATCGGCATGAAATTTTAGCACTGCTTTAGGATCATTCACATCTGGCCGTAAAACATCATATTGCTTCAACAAACCCCATCTGCCTTTAATAACGGGGGCAATATCTCCCGGACTCCTCATCGCCGCCAGATCGATCATTAAGTTCATGCGTGCGCCAATCGACGGTAAAAAACTAACGGGGGAAAGGGGCATCACCATAAATAATTCCTTTTCATAAGTTGACCCTCATATTTATGATCGGCTGAAAAAGAAAAAAGTTGCCTGTGGCAGGAAATTCGTATTTGAGCTTCCGGAATGCTCCTCAACATCAATAAACCCCGCGGCATGACGTCCCATGACGTGGTGGACATCGTCCGTCGCATGACCGGGGAAAAACGCGTGGGCCACGCGGGAACGCTCGACCCTTTCGCCACGGGGGTCCTCGTCGTCGCGGTCACACGCGAATTCACCAAGCAGCTCGAAGCCATCACGAAAAATACGGAAAAGGAATACGAAGCCCTGGTCGTCCTGGGCCAAACCAGCACCACCGGCGATCGGGACGGCGCCTTGACGTCAGTCGTCGAACAAAAAAACATCGATGATCTGGATGAATCTTTCGTGAAGAAAATTCTGGAACGATTTGTGGGAGACATTGAACAAACACCGCCGGCGTATTCGGCAATTAAAGTGGGTGGCATTCCCGCGTATAAATTGGCACGGAAAGGAAAACCTGTCGTGCTTACCGCTCGGAAGGTGCGCATCATCGACCTCAAACTTTTGGATTTTTCAGCGCCCACACTTCGCCTGAGCGTCACGTGCTCTGCAGGAACTTATATTCGCACGCTTGCGGAGGACATCGGCCGAAAACTCAACACGGGTGCATATGTCGAAGAACTCACACGCACCCGCGTCGGAGATTTTCGGATTGAAGACAGCCAAACACTTCAGCAGCTACAGCAGCAGCTTTCACTCTTGCGATAAACCTTTGCCAGCACCGCTCCCGCTATCACGCCTTCAAGAATGCCCCACAGCGACCAGATGATCGGCAGGGACATCGGCATCGGCTGCACCGCGTACATGATGACATTGGTGGGAATCATGAGGAGGGCAATCAAGAATCCATAGCGTATCCCTTCGCTGACTCCCCTGTTTTCATAGCCCTTGGTAAAGATGAAACAGAACATAAAGCTTAAGAAGATCTGTGCCGCAAAAATCATGGGCAGATTTTTGGCCATGTCCGCTTCGGGTCGCCAGAGATGGGCTGTTGCCATGTACACATCCATGAGCAGAATTTGGTGTAAGACGTATTCCAGCAGATGAATGACGACGAACACTGCAACGACCGACAGCCAAAAGCGTTTTCCATTCATGTTCCCCCCTTTTGTTGAGACATCTGTTCCTTTAAAAATTGCACACTTTGAATCAGAGAAAACAAAGCTTCGATCCAAGCCGGATGATCATTCAAACAGGGAATCAGCCGAAATTCCTGGCCGCCGGCTTCGAGAAAAGATTTACGACCGCGCATGCCCAATTCTTCAAGCGTTTCTAAACAATCCGAAACAAACGCCGGAGAAATCACGACTAATTTTCTGACACCCTTCCCCGCCAGGTCGACAATGACTTCGTCGGTAAACGGACGAAGCCAGGGATCTTTTCCGAGCCGTGACTGAAATGAAAGAGACCATTTTTCTTTGGGAATGCAAGCCTCTTTGACAAAAAGTTCTGACGTCCGCTGCACGTGAACGCGATAATCTTTATCGGGTCCCAATCCTTCGACGTGCCGAACCGGAAGTCCGTGATACGAAAAAAGCAGATGATCGTAGTCTTCTGTGAGAGACGCTCGAGCGCTTTTCACGAGAGCTGAGATATATCGGGGATGGGCGTAAAATGGCGGAAGGAATGTGAGCCTTGATTGCAAATGAAGTTTCTTGGCCTGATCTTTGACCTCTTGCACCGCAGTTTCGACGCTCGACAAGGCGTAGTGGGGATAAAGCGGAACCACGATGATATCTTCGGCGGCCGCAATCTCTTTGAGGGCCGAAGCAATCGACGGATTGCCATAGCGCATCCCAAGCGCCACGGGGCCGTCAAATCGAGCCTCAAGCTTTTGCTGCACACTGCGACTGATCGTAACGAGCGGTGAGCCTTCCTTCGTCCAGATCGATTGATAGGCATGCGCCGACTGCTCCGGGCGACTTTTCAGGATATGCGAGACAATGAATCGCCGAAGAAGCCAGGGCGTATCGATGACGTAACGATCCATCAGGAATTGATCGAGATATTTGCGGACGTCAGACACTGAAGGCGAATCAGGAGAACCCAAATTGACGAGAAGGATCGCTTGCATAAAGCGCGTTTATCGCCTTCAAAAAAGAACGCAACTTTTTCTGAATTTACTTTCGGTCATGCGCGTTCCGCAGGGATCGTAAACCTCCCCAGAAAACGACGGGTCACGAGGCCGTGGCGAGGAGCAAACAGAAACGCCGCGGCAAAAAAGATTCCCGCGACTGTGGCCATCGCTCCGGCAATCGAAGCGTCCAAGGCGTGCGCCATGAAATACCCAAACACCGAACACAACGCGCCGATCACCATCGCCAAAATGAGCATCGTGCTCAAACGATCGGTGAGCAGGTAGGCCGTCGCTGCAGGAGCGACCAGCATTGCCACAACAAGAATAGCGCCCACGCTTTCGAACGCCGCAACGGTCGTGAGCGAGACCGCCCCCATCAGCAGATAATGAAAGAGTCTCGTGGAGATGCCAACTGAATGCGCCAACTGCGGATCAAAAGTCGTGAGCTTAAGTTCTTTATAACAAAAAACCACAAAAAGAAGATCGAGCAGAAAAACTCCTCCGAGCAGCCACAACGCCCGCGGTCCAAGCGACGTGCGGCCGATGATCCACGTGTCCCACGGAACATAGGCGATTTCGCCGTAGAGCACGCATTCCTGATCAAGATCGACGTGACCGGCGTAGGCCGAAATCAGAATCACGCCGATGGCAAAGAGCCAAGTGAATGTCACGCCGATCGACGCGTCTTGCTGCACGCGACCCGCGCGGTGCAGCGTTTCGGTGATAAATGCAGTGATGAGCCCGAGTGCACCCGCACCGATGAGCATGGGCAGCGGATGGCGGCTGTTGGAAAAAAGAAAGGCCAGGGCGATCCCCGGCAAAACCGCATGGCTGATGGCATCTCCGAGCATGGACATGCGCCGTAGAATTAAAAAAGAACCGAGCAGTGAGCACGATGCTGCCGCCAGCATGCCCGTGAAAATAATAATGAGTGTTCCGCTCATGCTTCCCTCGGAATGACATGGCCTTCGGGATCGCGCGTTGGAGTTCCAAGCAACGCATCCAGTTCTCTCTCAAGTTCTGGCGTCAAGATGTGCTCGATCTCTTCGGCGTCGGCG
>JACQOX010000142.1 GCA_016202335.1 Deltaproteobacteria bacterium | reverse complement strand
GCATAGGCTCCACCAGAGGAAACAAATTTATCATATCCATTATGCATGCCCGCCATCCCTGGGACGTTCCCCGTGGGATCATTCAAACCGATGGGATTTCCAAGGACGTACATGGTCGGATTCCATGCCATGGCGTTCTTGGCATCGGCCAGCATCTTGTCTGCACTCATGAATCGTCCGGCAGCAGGGTCGAAAAACCGAGCGCCATAATACATGATCCCGCCGAACTCATCGAGTTCCTGACCTGTGTATCCATAATTCTGCTGACGACCTGAACTTCCAGATTGTCCCTGAATAAACAGCTGGCCATAGGGTTCATAAACTGAAGTTGAAACCACATTCCCGGAAGCATCGAGCTCGCGAACCTGAGAACCAAGGTGATCGTTGATGAAATAGTGATCGCCGGCAGCGGGTCCGCGCAAAGGCACCTGTTGATTGTTGCCCAACGTCCCTCTCGTGGAAGTCAGAAATTTTCCAGTAGGAGCAGCGATGTGAGTGGTCACGGATCGTTCCGTCACCGTGCCATTCACCACCGATTCATGAATTTGGACGGAGCCAAGGTAGGTCGTGCGGATTTTACGACCCGCCCCGAGGTCAACTTCCTTGCGGATGCGGTTGCCCGCGTAGCCATACGCCATCTCGATTTTTTTTGCGCTCCCCTCCCAGACTTCGGTCAGACGATTCTCTTCGTCGAAGACATAGCGATAGCTTTTGCCATTGCTCGTGCGGGAGATGACATTGCCTGCCGCGTCCTTGGCGTTTTCATAGACCAAAGCACCTTGCCGCCCTCGTAGCGCCTGGACAAGCGGATCGATGTTGACGGATTGGGCCTCCGCGAGCGGCGAGAAAAGCAAAAGGCCTATAAAGAATAGGCTGATGTACCAGTTTGAAGCTGCTTCGAAATGGTTATGAGGTCGCATCATCGCTTCACCATCCGTAGGGGCGACCGGCGGTCGCCCTCAAACACGCGGGAATGAGGTATAATTAAGCAATTCCAATGCCAGAAAGCGGCTTTATATCTTATCGGAATTCAAATAGAAATGAGTTTTCAGGGAGGTGCAGGAGGTTTTGCTCACCCATCATGCGTCAATAAATTGACAGACAACTTTTTCTGATTTCAGCCGATAATAATAAAGATACATGGCGCCTCTTCTTCCCATCGCACCATTGCTCGGCCTGCCCCCTGCGGCCTCTTCGGCCATCGCCACTTGGGGGGTCTATGCAGGTTGCACCGTGGGATCTGCAGCTCTTCCTGAAGCCCCCCTGAATATGGGAGAATTTTTGGGAGGACGTCCTGAATATTCAGCCTCTGAAAGAGCGGGATGGACCTCAACAGCACAGGCCTGGTACAGCACCCATAGAACAAATCCTGCTCAAAGCCGCGTCCTGGCTGAATGGACCGGTTGGCAACTTCAATTTGAAAATCCAGGGAAGACACGAGTTCGAGCGTTGTTCGACGATGCTTGGCCGCGATTTATTCTACACCCCGAATTGCGTTTTGGCCTTGCAAAGGCCTTACTTCAGCTCGCAAAAGATTACCAACAAGAGGCCTGCCTTGCCCAAGATTTTGACCACATGATAGAAAACTGCGGATTACCACAGGGACGAGAGTACCTATCTCCCACAGACCCGGATTACTTCTTTAAAAAATATTCCTATTTTGACGCCGGCATAGAACTTATTTTGTTGATAAGGGAAATATATCCCGAAATATATCGCAATGAAGAGATGCCAACGGCATACGCTGCCCTTGTTTCCTCAGATGGAGGAATAATCGCATCTTCGTTTCAGAAGTTAGCAGAGGAAATTTCAGCACATCGCTGGCCAAGAAGATTGGATCAAGCGATGAGAAACACTGTTCTCACCATCGGGAATAGAACCCTGCGACACCAAAACGTCTTGTCTGACAAAGAAATAGGCGCTTTGCTCACATTAAAAACATCTTTTGATCAACGATGGAAGAAGAGCTGAAATTATTTTCCCCCAACTCCCTGGCGAAGTGCCGCCGCGAAATCGCCTTCGAAAGAAGCGAGGGGCACGGGTTGAGATTCAACAGCATAGGTTGGCACGACTTCATATGATCGCAGTGGCATAGCCTCTCCAGGCATTTCAAATTGCTGACGGGCTTCTCTTGTCATTTCAGCCTGGGCCTTCCAACGATCCAATTTCTTATATCCGCGCTGCTGCACATGATTCCGCGCCGACGCAGCAATATCCGCTCGCCCCATACGTTCGCCCCAAAATTGGAGATCTAAAGCGTCTTGCGTCTGAGCAGCATCGACCTTCACCCCACTGCTTTGTCGAGGCAGCCTTGCCACTGTAGGCAGTCGACCCGCGGCCTCTTGAGAAACCTGTGGCGCCTGTCGAACAGAGGTCGAAGCAGCACCTGCTTTCCCAAATCCATATCCGGTTAAAAGCGCCTTCGCACCATTTGCAAAGGCATCATAGGCATGCCTCCCTGCTTCTTCGCCCGACGCTCCTCTCATCGCCTCCCAAGAAACCATCGCCTGCGCCATGGGATTCCACGTCTGGCCTCCCATTTCGTCTAATGCCGTTCTCGGCGCAATGGGAGGCGGCCCCATTTTGGCTTGAAGTTCGGCAGGAGCTGCATAGTAGGCTTCCGCGCCAGAAGTCCCATACATAAAATATTCTTGCGCTCGACCCGCAAATCCACTCAAAACGGCCGCCAACCCTTCGGCATTTCCGCTTTCGTCATTAAACTTGATGGGGTTCTGCCGAACATAGGTATTCGGATTCCATGATTGAATAAGGGTTGCATCGGGAACCATCTTGTCAGCGCTCATGAACCGTCCCGCGCCTGGATCGTAAAACCGCGCGTTGTAGTACATCAGCCCACCGTGTTCATCCAATTCTTGGGATGTATACCCAAAATTCTGCTGACGACCGACGCTACCGCTCTGTCCTTGAACGTAGAGCTGACCAAAGGGTTCGTAGACCGAGGCGGAAACAATTGTTCCGGCGGCATCGAGCTCTCGCACCTGGGAGTCCAAGTGATCGTAGAGGAAGTAATGATCACCACTACTCGGTCCCCGAAGTGGAATTTGTTGATTATTGCCCAATGTTCCTCGCGTCGAGGAGACGAGCTTTCCCGTAGGGCCTACAACGTACGTCGTCACCGATCGTTCCGTCACCGTGCCATTCACCACCGATTCATGAATTTGGACGGAGCCAAGATACGTCGTGCGGATCTTGCGGCCAGCGCCGAGGTCGACTTCTTTGCGCAGGCGATTGCCCGCGTAGCCATAGGCCATCTCGATTTTCTTGGCGTTGTTTTCCCAAACTTCGACGAGGCGGTTCTCTTCGTCGTAGACGTAGCGATATTGCTTTGTCCCACTCCGACGCGTAATCACATTGCCGGCAGCGTCTTTGGCATTTTCATAGACGAGCGCGCCTTGACGAGCTTGCAACGTTTGAACCAGAGGGTCGATGCTGACCGATTGCGCCTCTGCCAACGGCGAGGAAAGCAGGAGACCTATAAGGAATAGGCTGACGTACCAGTTTGAAGCTGCTTCGAAATGGTTATGAGGTCGCATCGTTGTTTCACCATCCGTAGGGGCGACCGGCGGTCGCCCTCAACCACGCGGGAGTATAATT
>JACQOX010000139.1 GCA_016202335.1 Deltaproteobacteria bacterium | reverse complement strand
TTGAGAAGGTTCTTTTACTCCTTTCGCAGATTCACATGATCGATGAAGGAGGAGTGCTTATCGGATCATTGGCCTTCCAGGCATATGCGGGAATGCTTGGGGCCCTTTTTCAGAAGACATCGCTCCGAACGAACGATCTCGATGTTGTGTTTGATGCCTCCATTGCTGCGGTCCCCTCAAAGCCAGTTGATGTGCTTGAGGTCTTTCAAAATGCAGGCGTTGTCCTTCGCGCCATTCCGCAACTTTCTCCAAAAGCCCTTCCCACCTCGTTTGTAACAGAAGACGGGATTCGCTTGGATTTTCTGACGCCTCAAAAAGGAAAACCCCGAGGCGGGGTGTCGGTACGAGGGGTTATAAACGCTCAGGCTGTTGATCTTCCCTATCTTGATTTTTTACTGAGCGAAACTTGTCGCACTGTTCTTCTTGGGCCTAAAGGTGGAATTCCCGTACACATTCCAGCACCGGCCTTTTTCGCCATTCACAAACTTATTGTCGCCAACAGGCGCCCTATTGTTGAACAGGCAAAACAAAAGAAAGATTTGGAACAAGCGGAAGCGCTTATTCAGATTCTTATGGAAGAACAGCCCCAGGAATTACGTGATGCGCTTAAGAAAGCCCGCAAGATGAGTAAAAAGGCACATCAGGCCATCGATGCAATGAGCAAGCGTCTTTCCGAAAAGATTCAAAAAATGTTTACGAGAGTTTCTTTTTGAGAAGCTCGTTGACGACCTGCGGACTCGCCTGGCCTTTCGTTTCCTTCATGACCTGTCCCACCAAAAAGCCGAAAACAGCGACTTTGCCGGACTTGTATTGCTCGACCTGTTTTTGATTGGTGCTGAGCACGCGTTCGATGATGGCGTCGAGTTCTGACGTATCGCTCACAAGTTTGAGCCCTTTGGTGTCGATGATCGCGGCGGGGGCATGGCCGGTCGTGTACATCTCTTCGAACACGTCCTTGCCGATTTTTCCCGAGATGATCCCGTCGTCGATGAGCGTCACCAGCTGGGCAAGATGTTCCGGCGTGATGCGGCAGGCGGTGATGTCGATGCCTTCATTTTTGAGTTCGCGCAGAAGTTCCGTCATGATCCAGTTCGAAATCTTTTTGGGCGAATTATAGACTGCGATGCATTTCTCGTAATACAACGCCATATCGCGCTCTGCGGTGAGCACCTCGGCGTCATATTCAGGAATGCCGTAATCCCGCACAAACCGAGCGGCCTTGGCTGCGGCGAGTTCAGGCAGTTGTTTCCGAATGCCTTCAATCCAATCCGTGGTGACGATGAGCGGTAAGAGATCGGGATCCGGAAAATAGCGATAATCGTGGGCGTCTTCTTTGCTGCGCAGCGATGCGCTCTTGCCCGCGGCATCGTCCCAAAGCAGCGTTTCCTGAATGATGATTTCCCCGCGCTCGACTGCGGCGATCTGACGGTTGATTTCATAGGCAATGGCACGTTCCACCGCTTTGAAGGAATTGAGATTTTTCATCTCGGTGCGCGTGCCGAGCTTGGTATCGCCGACTTTGCGGATCGAGACATTGGCATCGCAGCGTAAGTTTCCTTCCTGCATGTTCCCGTGGCAGACGCCAAGATACACCAGGATCTGCCGCACTTTGCGGAAGTAGTCGGCCGCTTCTTGGGGCGTGCGCATGTCGGGACCGGAAACAATTTCAATGAGTCCCACCCCGCAGCGATTGAAGTCCACGTGGCTTTTTTCCGCGTGGCCGTAGTCATGCGTCAGTTTGCCGGCATCTTCTTCCATATGAATGCGAGTGATGGAGATGCGCTTGGTTTCCCCGGAGGCGAGCGGGATATCGAGGTGGCCGCCCAAGCAGAGCGGGAATTCGTATTGCGAGATCTGATAGCCCTTGCTGAGGTCGGGATAAAAATAATTTTTTCGGGCAAAGATGCTCTTGTGTTGAATTTGGCTTCCAAACGCGAGTCCGGCTTTGATCGCCATTTCCACGGCCGCGAAGTTGACGACGGGCAAAGCGCCAGGTGCGCCCATGCAGACCGGGCAGATATTGGAATTGGGCGGGTTTCCGAAGGCAGTCGAACAGGCGCAAAACATTTTGCTCTTCGTTGCGAGTTGCGCGTGCACTTCCAGGCCGATAATCGATTCGTAGTTCATTTTGTTTGGCGCGATGATGGGGACCCTTCTGCGCGCGGACTCGTGCTCGAAGGGCTCCCCGTCATCGCTTCATTCAGCGCTTTCCATAAAGAGTTCATTTTTTGGCGTCGCTCTTTTGCATTGAAGGTTTTTTTGTATGCCACTCTGTTGACTGTTCGTATGCGTACGCAATGCGAAGCAACGTCGCTTCGTCTAAGGGTTTCCCGATCAACTGAAGTCCAATGGGAAGATTATTTTCTGTCAATCCACAGGGGAGCGAGATTCCCGGAAGTCCCGCCAAATTCGCGGGGATGGTGAAAATATCATTTAAATACATCTGCAGCGGGTCGTTGGATTTTTCGCCCAGTTTAAAGGCTGCGGTCGGCGCTGTGGGCGCTACGATCGCATCTACGTTGTGGAAGGCCTTCAAAAAATCCTGTTTGATGAGTGTGCGAACTTTTTGCGCTTTGAGGTAATAGGCATCGTAATATCCGGCGGACAGCACAAACGTGCCGATGATGATGCGGAGCGTGACTTCAGGTCCAAAGCCTTCGGTGCGCGTGCGTTTGAAGAGGTCTGCCAGGTCCACGGCACCTGGAGCGGCTTTGCCGTAGCGAACGCCGTCGTAGCGCGCCAGGTTTGATGACGCTTCAGCCGGAGCGATCGTATAATAAACAGGCACGGCGTATTCCGTGTGGGGAAGTGAAATCTCCACGATGTTGGCGCCGAGGAGTTTCAATTGGTCGATGGCCGATCGCACGTGGTTTTCAATCTGCGGATCGATGCCGTCGATGAAATATTCTCTGGGAACGCCGATGGTCAAGCCCTTGATGCCGCTTTGAAGGCCGTGGGTGTAATCTGGCACCGGCGCTGCGATGGACGTGGCATCGCGGGCGTCGTGTCCGGTAATGGCGTTAAGGAGCAGGGCGCAGTCCATGACATCTTTGGCCATGGGTCCGACTTGATCGAGCGATGACGCAAAAGCGATGATGCCGTAGCGTGAAACGCGGCCATACGTCGGCTTCATGCCGACAATGCCGCACATGGCTGCGGGTTGGCGAATAGACCCGCCGGTGTCGGTGCCAAAGGTTCCGGCGCAGAGATCAGCAGCGATGGCTGCAGCTGACCCGCCACTGGATCCGCCGGGCGTGCGCGTCAGGTCCCATGGATTTTTGACCGGGCCGTAGGCTGAATGTTCGTTGGATGAGCCCATGGCGAATTCATCCATGTTGAGCTTGCCGAGGAGGACCGCTCCTGAGCGATCCAGCTTTTCCGCGACCGTGCTGTTATAAGGTGGAATATAGTTATCGAGAAGTTTCGAGGCGCAGGTGGTGCGGATGCCTTTGGTGATAAAAATATCTTTGAGCGCCAGGGGAATGCCGGTGAGTGGGGTGACGTCACTTTTTTGTTTGAGCTGTGCGTCGGCTTTTTTGGCCTGCAGGAGTGCCGAGTCGAATACGCGCGTCAAATAGCAGTTGAGCTGCGGATCCACGGCCTCAATGCGTTTGATGTACGCCTGAGTCAGTTCTTCAGAAGTGACATCGCCCGTTTTCAGGCGTTCGTGGGATTCGTGGATCGTCAGTTGGGTGAGAGATGTTGTCATGAGGCGTCAATCACTTTCGGCACCTGCACGAATGGGCCGTCACGTTCGGGTGCGAGCTGCAAGAGTGCATCGGCGATACCTGAAGGCTTTGCCTCATCAGGCCGGAGCGAACCTTCGGCATTTACGGCATGCGACGTTGGGGTGATGTGAGAGACATCGATATCATTCAATTTCTTCATCGATTCCAAAATCATCTGGAGCTTGCGGGCGTAGTGTTCGCGGACATCGTCGGGAAACTTCAGCTTCGCGAGTTCAGCGACGTGCTCGATGGCATCATCCATGTGTGCGGGAGTGGTGGTCATGAGAATTTGAACAGTTCAGCGATGCGTTCCATGACGTGGCTTTCTTCGCCGGTGAGCGCTTCGAGGGTTCCTTTTTCCAAGAACGTTCCGCCGCAGTGAAAGCAGCGGTGGATTGGATATCCTTTGAAATGCAGTTTATCCATATGCCAGCCGCAACCCGGGCAGTGATCGCGATGGAGATCGGCCAGCCGTGTGAGTTCCGCTTTTTCAACGGCTGCGCGCTTTGCCGCGGCGAGCTTTTTTAAATTGTCGAGGTCGACCTTGGCAAAATAGTCATCTTCGGGATGTGGCGGCTTCTTCATGTTTTCCTCAGTGGCGCTCCCTTAAAAGCTTGGGCGGTGTAAGTCAATTATGGACTTCTTATTTTCGCTTCAGTAAATATTTTGGTTATGTTTTCTCCTCATACGCTGTTTTTCATTCTGAGCGGGGTTCTCGGTGCGCTCATCGGGAGTTTTCTCAATGTCTGCATCTGGCGTCTGCCCCGCGAAGAATCGATCGTGCGTCCCCGGTCGCAGTGCCCCCATTGTCTTCACAGGCTCGCCTGGTGGGAAAATATTCCCCTCCTGAGTTTTCTTTTTTTGCGCGGCCGCTGTCGAGGTTGTCGAAAGCCCATTTCTTGGCAATACCCGCTGGTCGAAGCTCTCACCGCTGGATTTTCTTGGCTCACGTGGTGGCATACGCAGGATCCGCTGCTTTACGCCGTTTATTTTCTCCTCTTTATTGCGCCGCTCATCGTCCTGTCGTTTATCGACCTGAAGTGTTATCTCTTGCCAGATGTGATTACGCTCCCGGGAATTGTCGCCGGTCTCGCGGTCCATACTTTTTTCGGACCATCGATCGACTGGAAGACCAATTTTTTTCAGGGACTTCTTGGAGCTGCCGTCGGCGGCGGTATTTTATTTCTGTTGGCGGTGGACTATGAAAAAATCAAAAAACAGGAGGGGCTTGGCGGCGGAGACATCAAACTCATTGCCATGCTCGGCGCGTTCTTCGGTTGGCAGGCGGTGCTGCTCATTTTGTTTGCGAGTTCGCTCGTTGGCCTGGTGGTGGGGATCGCCGGACTTTTGTTCTTCAAACGCAGTCTCCAGAGCGCCATTCCCTATGGCCCGTTTTTAAGTCTCGCGGGTATTCTGTATTTCTTTTGGGGAAAAGACTTTTTGAACTGGTATCTTGGTTTATTTTAGATTATTTTTTTTCTATGCATCCAGACCTTTTAAATAATTCCCTTTTTCTTCGCTATTATAAGC
>JACQOX010000138.1 GCA_016202335.1 Deltaproteobacteria bacterium | reverse complement strand
TTTGCCGTTGCGCGTCTGCAACATCCAGAGCTTGCCTTCTTGGATGGTGAATTCCATATCCTGCATGTCGCGGTAATGCCCTTCGAGTTTCTTGGCATAGGATTCAAGCTCAACATAGGCCTTGGGCATGGCTTCTTCGAGTGAAACCTGATTGGCTTCGCGTTTGGCCGCAATGTTGATCGGCTGCGGTGTCCGCACGCCGGCCACCACGTCTTCGCCTTGGGCGTTGACCAGATATTCCCCATAGAATTTTTTCGCGCCGGTCGATGGATCGCGCGTAAATGCAACGCCGGTGGCGCAGTCGTCGCCCATGTTTCCAAACACCATGGCCTGCACATTGACGGCTGTCCCCCAGTGCGACGGGTAATTATTGAGGCGGCGATACTCCACCGCGCGCGGCGTATTCCACGACGCAAACACAGCGCCGATCCCACCCCACAGTTGCATCATGGGATCATCCGGAAAATCCTTGCCCGTAAATTCTTTCACTTTAGCCTTAAATTTCGTGACGAGTTCGCTCAGGTCTTCCGCAGTGAGCTCTGTGTCGAGCTTCACTCCGCGGGCGCGCTTCATGTCGTCGATGATGTGTTCAAAGCTTTCGCTGGGGCACCCAAGCACGACGTCGCCATACATCTGCACGAATCGCCGGTAGCTGTCATAGGCAAAACGGCGATTTCCCGTCTTGGCGATGATGCCTTCCAGCGTCAGGTTGTTGAGCCCCAGATTCAGAATCGTTTCCATCATCCCCGGCATGGAGGCGCGCGAACCCGATCGCACCGACAAAAGGAGCGGATTTTTGGCATCACCAAATTTCACGCCCAAGATTTTCTCAACGCCATGGAGAGCATCGAGAACCTGTTGTTCCAATTCTTTGGGATAGGTTTTTTCGTGATCGTAAAAAAAGGTGCAGACTTCCGTTGAAATGGTGAACCCCGGCGGAACCGGAATCCCCAAAGAGCTCATCTCAGCGAGATTGGCTCCCTTTCCTCCCAACAAATCTTTCATGTCAGCGCGGCCATCGGCCTTGCCGTTTCCAAAAGTATACACGTGTTTTGGTGCCATGACTTTCTCCTTGAAAGCTTAACGTTTGAATTGATCGGAGAGGTATTTCTCGACCTGATCGATCGCAACTCGATCTTGCTGCATGCTATCCCGATGCCGAATCGTTACACTATGATCTTCATCAGATGCAAAGTCGTACGTGACGCAGAACGGCGTTCCGATCTCATCTTGCCGTCGATAGCGTTTTCCGATCGAGCCGGCGTCATCGAACTCCGACGCAAACCGTTTTTTGAGGCCGTGGTGCAGCTTGATGGCCTTTTCCGAAAGTTTCCCGGACAGTGGAAACACTGCCACCTGGACCGGGGCGATGTGCGGCGCAAACCCAAGCACCACGCGTTTTTCTCCCTTTATGTCCTCTTCCCGGTAGGCGTCAACCAGGATCGCCAGACAGGTCCGATCAACGCCCACTGAGGTTTCGATCACGTGCGGTAAGTATCGCTCTTTCGTCGCATCATCATAATACGACAGATCTTTGCCCGAGACTTTGGCGTGCTGGCTCAAATCGTAATCACTGCGGTTGGCGATCCCTTCCATCTCTGACCAGCCGAACGGCATCTGGAATTCAACGTCGGTGCAACCCTTGGCGTAGTGGGCCAATTCATTTTCAGCGTGCGGGCGAAGCCGTAAATTTTCTTTTTTGATGCCGAGCGATTCAAACCAAGCGAAACGTTCAGAAACCCAATAATCATATTGTGTTGCAGCATCATTCGCATGACAGAAATATTCCATTTCCATCTGTTCAAACTCACGCGAGCGAAAGATGAAATTGCGTGGCGTGATTTCATTGCGGAAGGCCTTGCCGATCTGGGCGATACCGAAAGGTGGCCTTTTGCGGGAGATGGTCTGGACATTCTTAAATTGAGTAAAAATCGACTGACAGGTTTCAGGGCGGAGATAGGCCGTGGAGGCGGAATCGGCATTGGCGCCGACAAAGGTATGAAACATCAGGTTGAATTGACGCGCGGCGGTCAGCTCGCCACTGCATTCCGGACATTTCACGGCCCCCGCCAATTCGTCTTCGCGGAAACGGCGTTTGCATTTCTTGCAGTCGATCATGGGATCGCTAAAACTCTCCACATGCCCCGACGCCACCCACGTCTGCGGGTGAGCGATGATGGACGTGTCGATGCCCACCACATCGTCGCGATCACGCACCATACGCTGCCACCACGATTCTTTGACGCGACGCTTGAGCTCAACCCCCATGGGGCCGAAATCCCAAAAGCCGTTGATGCCGCCGTAAATTTCGCTCGATTGAAAAATGAATCCCCTCCGCTTGCACAGGGATACCATCTTTTCCATGGTTCCCGAGACTTGATTAACCTTCGCCATTCCCGAATCCTTTTCGCTGTTAATTTCTATCCTGATCAATTCCTGAACTTTTTACTATGCTTTATTATCCATCGGACAATATAGCCCCGCCGGGCCGGACTAATCATCCTCGTCTCCGCAATTCCGCAAGCATCATAC
>JACQOX010000137.1 GCA_016202335.1 Deltaproteobacteria bacterium | reverse complement strand
TCATAGAAATACCGGTTAAGGGGCGGCTTGGTGCGAAGAAGAAAGATGGCTTGGTTTTTTCACCGGGACAGCCTCCGATCGAATTTGTGATTCCTGCTCTACTGGGGAAAGAGTCTTCGAGGGTAGCGATTCAACCTTTGCTGGGATTTGATTTTGCGGTGGATATGGCGGTCTGGGGGAGGACAGCAGTTCCGATCGCCGGCATGGTTGAACCGAGGGCAGAGATTCAACCCAAACACCCCGTTGAAAAAAAGGCCGACGCCATTCGGTCCAATACTTTTTCCCCTGTTCCTGTGGCCAAACCATACATTGCACCAAAAGTTCAATATTCTGCTCCAACCGCTGCACGCGTGAGTGTCTCTGCGGCGGAGCGCGTTCTGGATTCCAATATACGGATGAGAACGACGGAGAGGCCCGCGGACGGAGCTGAAAAAATCCCGACCGCGGTGGGAAATACCACACATTCTCTTCCGCGAGATTCAAGATCATCACGCCTTGAAGAGGTGTTTTCATCTTGGACGTTGCCATTTCCTTTCCCTTTCCCTTTTCCGAATATTTCAACGGTGGTGGAACAACCGGTTGTAAGGGCAACGCATTTCTCACCGTTCGTTTCCGCCATGGTTCAGCCGCAGTTCATTGCTCACGAACCTCACATGGTCATTCGCATGGCCTTGCCGGCGCTCACCTTGGGGCACTCCCTGCGTGCCGCCACCTTTGGCGAGAGAAGGGATCCTTCCGACCGCGTTGAGCCTGTGAGTGAATCGGCCGACAGCCATTCCCAAAATGGTCATTCTGGGCACGATACCGATGACCAACCTCAAGATTCTGATCAGCAATCTTCCTAACAGTACACACCTTCTGTGGATAAGTTTGGGGAAAAAGGCTTTTTTTGCCTTTTTGCTTCCTCCACAGCTCTCCCTTTACGATTTGCATAAAAAATGTTCACATAAAAAACATGATAAACAATAAGATGCTTGTAATGTCCAAAATGGGCATTTGGGTGACAATAAAATGGGGGAATACCTGGGCTCTGTGCATAACTCCCAGGAAGGCAGGAAAAGGAGGCAGTTCAAAAGATTTTTTGAAGTTTCGCTTGAAAGGTTTGCACAGTCTCTGTCGTCGCATCGGCGGTATAGAATTTCATCCCGGAAATCTCTTCCATGCTTAACAGGCCTTTATCCACATAGGTTTTCATCGCATTTCGAAGATTTGAACGCGACAAGGCCTCTGGCCGAACGAGTTGGCCGTGGGCCATCATCTGTTTCCCAAGCCGTTGGAGGTCGGCGATGAGTCTTTTTTCTTCGCGCATGGTGAAGGGGTGTTGCAGGAAGGCCAGCACCAAGTGGTAAGATTCACCAAAGTTTTCGAGCAAGGTGGCGAAAAAGGCTACCGACTGTTCGTCGCCCAAAAATTCCAGGATCTGTAGGATGTGCTGATCGACTGACAATCTGGTGCTGAACCGAAACTCGCGCGCAAAAAGATCCTGAAAAAAGGAAAATGAACGGCGAAGGTCGTCTAATTGAAAGGAGCCGGTCTGTTGAATGATTTTGGCCAGAAGTCCGATGGACGCAAAAAAATGGAGAGAACTGTTTTTGATGTAATCCAGTGCCAATCGTTTGTTGGGAGGGATGTGGTAAAAGCGTTGGCCATCTTTTTCTTCCATGGAAATCAATCGGCTGGATTCGAAATAGCGCAGGGCGCGAAGGAGAGAAGTGGAATCTTTTTCTTCGAGGGCGGGTGAAAGCGATGTTTGCTTGCGTCGGAGGTAAGACAGCAGCAGTTCGCTTTTTTTCAGGAGGTCTTCTTGGCTCACTTGGGGGAGAGTGGAAGACAGCAAGGCCGTGGCCGTAATGGCTTCTGCGGTGACCACGACATTGCGGTTGATGCGATGGCAGATCGTTTGAGCGAGCTGTTCGGTTTTGGTGCGATGTTCTTGGTCGTCGATTTCCGTTTGAATGGGTTCGCCCATGCGGAGAAAGATGTGCCCTTTTTCTCGGTATCGTCTGAAAAATCGAGCGAGCTTGAAGACGTCCTTCGGTTTTTCGGTTCTTTTCTCTCGGCCTTCCAGTTCTTCAACATAGCTTCGCTGTTCCAGCACGTGGTCATAGGTGATGGTCACCGGAATAAAGGTCAGTTGCTGGACATTGCCGTCAGCGGCTGCTTTTAAAAAATAGGAGAGCATCCCCATG
This sequence comes from Deltaproteobacteria bacterium, assembly GCA_016202335.1. GTDB lineage: Bacteria > UBA10199 > UBA10199 > 2-02-FULL-44-16 > 2-02-FULL-44-16 > JACQOX01. The sequence goes on along the minus strand of JACQOX010000137.1, from coordinate 4,921 downwards.
CGGGGTTCGCCCAATTTACCGCTCCGCGATCTGCTGCCTTCGATGAAGAATTCTTGGGCATAGCCTTCTTGCAAGAGAATACGGAGGTAAGCGATGAGAACCAAGCGATAGACCTGATTGTCGCGGAAGGAACGCCGGATGAAATAGGCGCCACCTTTGCGAAGAAAGGCGCCCACCGGCCAAAACGCCAAATTGACACCAGCGGCCACGAGCGGGACGGCCAGGCGGTGTTCGTGCAAGATCCAGGAAAGGATCATGTAATCCAGATGGCTTTTGTGGTTGGGCACAAAAATGATTGGTCCCTGCGCGGCGAGTTTTTTGATCTTGGCCATCTCTTCTTCAGGGAGCTGTGGGAGATGATAGTGCCTTCCCAAAAAAAGTCGGAAGAGATGGGCGGAAAAATCAATGATGGTATCATCGACGTCTGCGGCCATCTCTTGAAGATAACGGGTGGCAAGTAACATCATGTCATCGGAAGAGATCAAATGCTGGACGCCGTAGTGGGTGATCTCCTGGCAAAAGCGCTCGTCGGTGAGCACGCGTTCGATGACCCAGTGTTTTGGACGATGACGCGGACCCACAACAATACGGCGTTCCAGGCGCAAGGCGTCCAAAAGATGGCGACGGAGATGATCGGTTTTTTCCGTGAAGGGAGCGCTCCGGCTGCCGATCGCATCATCGAAAGAAACCGGGGCCGCAATCCTCACCAGGGCAGGTCTGCGGTATTGATGCCAGAAGAGAAAGAATCTGCGAAAGACGATTTCGAACAGAGATTTTTCGTGCTCGTCCGGGTGCTTATCCCAAATAAAATCAACCGGGACAAAGGAGACGGAGTGAAGTTCTTCGGCAGGCAATTTCAAAAGACCCAAAAGAGGATTTTGCGATTCAAGTTGAAACAGGACGTCATCTTCCAGCGTCGCGTGTTCGAGTGAGATGAATGAAGCGGATTTCTTGGCTATGGTCTGTCGGATGTACGTGATGGGTGCGGGGAAGTAGTCGTGTTCCTCCAACCATCGACATTGAAGGAGAAGCGTCTTCCAAAAATCCTTGGCGCGCATCCATCGCCGCAGGGACAGCCGATTGGCGTAGCTGGCTAAAGGAAGTTGTTCGTGCCGAAAGAAGTGCGCGTATGAATGGTACTCAAGGTGGCCGGTGTGCTTGCCTATATAAATGATAGGGCCTCGTTCGGCGGCATTTCGAAGTTGATCGCGATCAGCACATTCAAAACGCACTTTTGAGATGAAACGAGGAATCAGCAGGCGAGAAATCCAGTTTTCCTCGGACAGCATGGCCGAGTCTGTTGGTGGCTCGAGAGGCAGGGGGACCAAAAACTTTCCCGGGAAAAGGGGACGTAAAAGGGCGACGCATTTGGAGAGCGCGGTCAACAGAAATGGCCGGTGCTTCAGAGAAACGAGTGAAAACATAATGTGATTGTGGCTTGATCGCTCGTCAAAAGTCAATTAGTCGAGCGGAATGCCGAAAATTAAAGCTCTGCCCTTTCATGTCGTGGAGAAGATCGCTGCCGGCGAAGTTGTGGAGCGGCCAGCCTCCGTGGCCAAAGAACTCATCGAAAATGCAATTGATGCCCATGCTAAAAATATCATCGTCCGCACTCAGGCGGGTGGGAAAAAACAGCTGACCATCATTGACGATGGCTCGGGGATGGATGCTGAAGATGCCAAGCTCTGCATCGGACGCCATGCCACCAGTAAAATCGCTTCTGAAGCCGATCTCTGGAAGATTGATACGTTGGGTTTTCGCGGTGAAGCGCTCGCTGCCATTGCGGCAGTGTCCAAGCTCGCCATCGAAACCAAACTGCAGGATCCGTCGATCATTGAGGGGACGCGGGTCGAAGTGCTGGGCAGCGACGTGGTCGACGTTCATGCCGTGGGGTGTCCGGCCGGGACGAAAATCGTTGTGGCCGATCTTTTTTTTAATACTCCGGTGCGCCAAAAGTTTTTGAAATCAGATACTGTGGAGTATGGCCACATCGCTGATGCGATTATGTCCCACGCGCTTGCGCATGCCGATATCCGCTTTGAGCTTACGCGCGACGGCAAATCGCATCTCATTTATCCTGCGGTCAGCGATCCCAAACGACGGATGATCGATGTGCTCGGATGCAAGCCAGACCTCATGTCGTTCATGGAACAAAATGAAGGAATTTCCGTTTCCGGGTGGCTTGGCGCTGAGGATATGTCCAGTCCGGGCGCCAAACTGCTCCACGTTTTTTTGAATGGCCGACCGCTGCGCGATCGTTTGCTGACACAGGCGGTGATCAAGGGATATGGCTCGCGACTTCCGGGAGGGCGCTATCCACTGGCGGTTGTTTTTTTGAACATCAATCCTGAAAAGGTCGACGTCAACGTCCACCCCGCCAAGCGCGAAGTGCGCTTTGAAAAGAGCGGGGCGGTGTTTGAATTCGTGGCGAGCTCCATTCGTAAGGCGCTCGAAGGTCAGCGTTCGGCCGCATTACCTTCATATCAAGCTACAGTTCCGGAAATTTCGACATCCCAGTTTCAGATGGCGATGCGTGAGCGGGTGCAGGCTGCGTTGGAACGTTATGAAGAAAGTCGTGACTTCGGAATAACGAAGGCGTCACCCGCATCGATGATCAGTTTTGAAACCAATTTCGACCCTGCCCAGCAAACTTCCTACATAGTCCAATCTCTTCAGATTATAGGTCAGCTGTCGGCCACCTATATCCTTTGCGAAGGTGAGGCGGGTACGCTTGTTGTGATCGACCAACACGCTGCCCACGAGAAGCTGGGATTCGACGCCTTTCGAAAACAGTTTGAGCAGGGCAGTATCGTGCAGCAGCGACTCCTTTTGCCGCAGCAGTGTTCGCTGACGCCAAAAGAAGCGGGGTATGTGGAGGTGCATCTGTCTCTGCTGGAAAAGGCGGGGTTTGAAATCGAGCCGTTTGGAAATTCCATTTTTATGATCAAGGCGGTGCCGGCGTTACTTACGAATGCTCCCCTGCAGACCCTGCTCGAAAAGATTGCAGCTGAACTGGAGGCCTCGGAAAAATCTGATGCCGTGGCGTTTGAACTCGATCGACTCTTTGCCTTGATGGCCTGCCACCGCCAGATCCGCGGCGGCGATCGGCTTTCGGTTGCCGAAATGGAAGCGTTATTACGCGACATGGACCGCGAAAAGGTGACGCACTGCCCTCATGGACGCCCTGTGAAAATTTTCATCGAGCAATCGGAACTTGAGAAGCGATTTAAGCGGAGTTAAGTCAGTTGCCGTCCCAGAACACGCTTCAATTGATCGATATCATTGTCATGCTGGCCGACTTTTTCCCCAACTTCGCGAATTTCTGTCGTTAAGGAAGCTTCCACACGATTGATTTCACCTGTTAGTGTCGTTTCAACGCGATTGATTTCAGTTTTTAATTCTTTGATGTCCTCCCTGACCGATTTGAAGGCGTTGTGGGTAAAACCGATGTGATCTGTTAACTCTCCATGGAGGCCCTTGATGTCTTTTCGTATGGCAGAATGCTCCGTCTCCATTTTTTGTTGAAGACCGACGAGTCCCTCTGCCACAGCTCGAAATTCAGATTTGAGGTCTTCGATCAAGATAGCGTTGTAGTGCTCACTAACATTTTGGGGAGGTTGTTTTTGGATCATGTTTTTTCTCCTAACGAAGGTGATGGGTGTCGACAAGTTCTTTTGAAGGTTTCGATCTGCAGGGCTTCATAATCCACGACATCGGTCAGATAATCGATCTTGTGATGAAGCGCCTCGATGGCTTCATGGACAAGTTCGAGTTGATGCCGCTGATCTTCGAGTAAAATCGTTTGATGGTAGATCGCCATGATCCATTCTTGGAGTTTCTTCATGTTTTTTATCAAAGCAAGGCTGATGCCAATATTCGGCCTTGAAAAATCGCATAGTTTGAATGATGGGATGGCTCGTTTTGCTCCACCTTGGCTGATTTTCATCCACTATGGCACCTTCACTGATCATTATCTGCGGTCCGACGGCTTCCGGAAAAACGAAGGTGAGTCTTGCGCTCGCGAAGTTATTCGGCGGCGAAGTGATTTCTGCAGATTCTCAGCAAGTTTATCGCGGCATGGACATCGGTACGGCGAAGCCGACTCCGGAGGAACAAATCTTGGTGCGGCACCACCTGATCGACGTGGCGACACCGGACGAGCAATTTCATGTTGGGCGCTATCTGCAGTTGGCTGATCAGGCCATTGCGGACATCGATAAACGTGGAAGAAAAGTTGTTGTGGTCGGGGGCACTGGCCTTTACATTACTTCGCTGCTCTATGGACTCTGTGAAGCTCCGCCGCGGGATGAAGCGGTCCGCCAATGTTTCGAAGATGTTGCTGCACACGATGGTCTCGATGAGCTTTACCGGCGTTTGATGGCCGTAGATCCAAAAACTGCTGCCACCACCCATCCCCATCAGCGTAGGCGTCTGATCCGCGCATTAGAAGTGTATGAACTCACCGGCAAACCCTTCAGCTCATTTTTCGATGTGGAGAAACGCGTGCGGCGTCATGACTCCAAAATTATAGGGCTGCTGTGCGATCGAAAGGTCCTGTGTCAAAGAATCGACACGCGCGTGGACCAGATGCTTAAACATGGCTGGCTTGAGGAAGTTGAAGGTCTCGTCAAGCGCTATGGCCCACAGTGTCCGGCCTTCATGGCCCATGGGTATCGGGAGCTTGTGGACTATGTTCAGGGAAAATCGACCATAACTGATGCAGCGCATATCATTAAACGCAATGTTCGACATTATGCCAAGCGGCAAATGACCTGGTTTCGCGGTCTCGACGGAATACAGTGGTTTGCCCACGATGATGTGGAAAGCATGATTGCATACGTCGAGCAGAACATTTAATCGAAAGATGAGGAGGAAAGATGCTGAAGATTCAGCAGGTTGATGCCCGAGAAATTTTAGATTC
>JACQOX010000141.1 GCA_016202335.1 Deltaproteobacteria bacterium | reverse complement strand
GTCAACTGGTCGCCGATCGCACGATGAATAAGGACGGCCGCGACCGAAGAATCAACTCCACCGGAAAGGCCCAGAATGACGTTATCAGCGCCAACTTTATCGCGAATCAATTGAATCTGCGTTTCGATAAACGACGACATCGTCCAGGTAGCTTCACAACCGCACATGTCGAAAATAAAATTGGAAATAATTTTTTTCCCTTGCTGCGTGTGCGTCACTTCGGGATGAAATTGCAGACCGACGAGCGTATTTGTTTTATTGCTCATGGCCGCACATGGACAGTGGTCGCTCGACGCAATCACACGAAAACCCGGCGGCAAGTGTTTCACCCGATCGCCATGGCTCATCCACACTTGAAATGGTTTCTCATCGATGCCCGCAAATAAAGGATGGGCTTCCGCCATATCCACGTGAGCATAACCATATTCGCGATGAGTTGCTTTCTCAACACTCCCCCCACCAAAGTGCGATATCGCCTGCATCCCATAGCAGATTCCCAGAACTGGGACCCCCATGCGAAGCAGTTCGGGATCAAGCGGCGGAGCAAATGGATCAAGCACTGAAGATGGACCGCCCGATAAAATAATCCCCTGCGGCGCAAAGGCTTCAATTTGTTCAAGGGGCCAGGTACAGGGATGAATTTCAGAATAGACTTTCAACTCGCGCACACGGCGCGCAATGAGTTGAGTGTATTGGGAGCCGTAATCGAGGATAAGAATGCGGTTATTCGACATTATAGTTGGGGGCTTCTTTTGTAATAATCACGTCATGGACGTGCGACTCTTTGAGTCCTGCTGCCGTGATTCGAACAAATTTTGTTTTGGTCTGTAAATCCGCGATCGTCTGGCAGCCGGCGTATCCCATTCCTGAGCGCAGGCCACCAATCAGTTGATAAATCACATCGCGCAGCTTGCCACGATACGGAACACGACCTTCAATCCCTTCGGGAACAAGTTTCGACAGCTCTTGCACGTGGCCTTGCGCATAACGATCTTTACTGCCGAGCGTCATGGCGCCCAAGGAACCCATACCGCGATAGACTTTGTAGCTGCGGCCTTGGTAAATGACCAACTCTCCCGGAGCTTCTTCGGTACCGGCAAAGAGCGAGCCGATCATCACCGTATCAGCACCGGCCGCAATGGCTTTGACCATGTCGCCAGAATATTTGATACCACCATCGGCAATGACGGTAGCGCCGCGTTTCTGAGCGAATGAAGCCGCTTCCATGATGGCGGTAAACTGAGGAACTCCGCAACCAGCAACGATGCGCGTCGTGCAGATGGAACCAGGTCCCACGCCTACTTTAACCGCATGGGCACCAGCATTGATGAGCGCTTCGGCACCGTCTCTCGTCCCAATGTTCCCACCAATGACCGGGAGCCCTTTGAATCGTTTGTTGATTGCTGCAACTATATTGAGGACTCCCTTGGCATGACCATGAGCGCTGTCGACCACGAGAACGTCAACGCCAGCACTCACGAGCAACTCAGCTCGTTCGATTTCGTGAGGACCTGCTCCGATGGCAGCGCCAACGCGGAGACGTTGTTTTTCATCTTTCGTGGCGTGAGGATGTTGATGAACACGGTCAATGTCGCGAACCGTGATAAGACCCAGAAGCTCAAATTGATCATTCACAATGGGAAGTTTTTCAATCCGACGGGCGTGAAGCAATTTTTTCGCCTCACTGAGCTGAACCCCTTCCTTGCCCACCACCAAACGATCACGCGCCGTCATACAGTCTTTCACCTTGCGTGACAGATCTTCTTCAAACTGACGATCGCGCCGAGTGAGCATACCGACCAGCTGTTTTCCTTCAACAACAGGAAAACCCGTCACCCCGCACTCTTTCGCAAGAGCTTGAACTTCGGCAAGCGTCTGTTCGGGATGCACCGAAATAGGATCAACCACCGCACCGCTTTCATATTTTTTTACTTTAAGGACCTTCGAGGCCTGTTCTTCGGGTAAACAATTTTTATGGATGATGCCGATACCACCTTCTTGCGCCATAGCAATAGCCATCTGGGCTTCGGTCACCGTATCCATCGCTGCGGATACCAGAGGTAGACCAAGTTTGATGTCGGGAGTTAATTTTGTCGCGACTTCGACGTCTGCGGGAAGGCAGGCAGAAGGTTGAGGAATGATCAAAACATCATCAAAGGTAAGTCCGAGAGCGATGCGGGATTCTGGCATCGACGGCGTATAGTTCCCATACCTAGACTTTGTCAATGGGCATCACAAAAAAAGAAATGCCCCAGCTTTTGGCTGGGGCATCTCATAAATCCGGCAACGACCTACTCTCCAACACACCATAGTGTGCAGTACCATCGGCGCAGAGGGGCTTAACTGCCGAGTTCGGAATGGGATCGGGTGTGACCCCCTCGCTAGAGCCACCGGAAAGTCTTAGTGCGCTTAAATCTCAAGCACACAAACATTAAGTTATATTTCAAGTATTCGAATCAACATCAAATGAGGCCTCTCATTCTCGCCGTTGATAGATCAACGGCCAGAAAAATGGTCAAGTCGAACGGCCGATTAGTACGGGTAAGCTCCACGCCTTACAGCGCTTCCACATCCCGCCTATCAAACTCATAGTCTATGAGTGGCCTTCAGGGATACATTATCTTGAGGACGGTTTCCCGCTTAGATGCTTTCAGCGGTTATCCGTTCCGCACATAGCTACCCGGCTATGCCACTGGCGTGACAACCGGTGCACCAGAGG
>JACQOX010000134.1 GCA_016202335.1 Deltaproteobacteria bacterium | reverse complement strand
TGAAATCCGGATCAAAGATGTTGGTGTATTTTTTACGGATCACTTCGGAAGGAATTTTCTTCCAGTGGTTTTGGATCTGCCGCATGAGATTGTATTTGGAGGCTTGTTCTTTCGGCAAGAGCGAATCTAAAGCGAAAATGCGATAGAAGAGATCGGGTTTTTCGGCAGCGCGTTTGTTCAAGGCCGTGAGGATTTCATGCTCGTGCTCGGCATTCTCCGCCACAAAGACCGACGGACGAAGTTTATAGTCAAAGATCTGATCGGCTTTTTCTTCCAATTCTTTGGTCTCGAGCTTGAAATTATAGCTCGTCATCTTGTCGGTATCGTATTCCATGGACAGCGGTGCAGCTGAAAAAAAAGTGCCGACCATCAAGACCGCAAAAACACCGAGCACCGGGAGCGGCGGTAAAAGTTTTTTGAGCGCCAGCGTTGGGATGAGTTTCAGGCTCCAATGCTGTTCAAAAGCGAAAAGGCGATGTTTCTCCGCGATACAGATGAGCGCCGGAAGAACGGTGAACATGGCAAAGAGGGACATGCCGATGCCGAGAATGCCGATCCATCCGAATTCCGAAAACGCTTTGAAACGTGCCAGCATCAAGGCGACATAGGCCGCTGCTGTCGTTAAGAAGGCGGCGAAGGTGGCGCGTCCCGTTTTGCTAAAGGCATGGGCGCAGGCCTCTTCGACAGAGAGCCCTTGTTTGCGTTCCTGATAAAAGCGGTCGAGCAGGTAGATGCCGTAATCGCTGCCCAGCCCCAAGAGCACGCAGCCAGAGAGCGACGTGATGATATTGATGCTCCCCAACGAAACGCTGGTGAGGCCGGCGGCCCAGATCATGCTGAGCACGAGCGGGATGAAGAGCAAGATGAGCGATGATAATCGAGAATAGTAAAGAAAGACGACAACGCACAGCGCGATGAGGACGATCAGCGTGATCTTGAAAATTTCTTGGGAGATGTAGTGATGCTGATCGATGAGCATCTGGTAGTCGCCAGTGTAGCCCACGCGAATACTTGAGTCATAGCTTTTGGGACTCAAGTTCTGTTCGATGGTTTTCATCTCCTGCAGAAACTTCCGACTTTCACTTAAGCCCACGGCATCGTCTTTGGGTTTGACGAGAAAGGCGAGGAGCGTCTGGTCGGCATTTTCGTAATAAATGCTGCCCACCGCATTGCCTTCGCCGAGACCGAACTGTTTGGCGTACTTCTGTTCGATGTCCGAAAAATCGAGCGGTGCGGCTTCGTCGGTCAGGTTCAACATCTGCCCCCAAAAAGGGCTCGCGCCTAATTTATGTTGTGACACATAAGTCTGAATGCGTTCGTCGACGCTTTGAAGTTCGTCCTTTGTTAAATACCACAGCGCACGGCGTTCAAAGAATCGCGCCGGTTTTTCCGTCTCCAAGTAAAAAACTTGAGGGAGCACCGCAATTTTTTGGGAAAAATCCTGCATGAAGCGAATGGCGGCATCGCGGTTCTGATGCTCGATGATGATGGTGTGGTATCTCGAGCCACCGAATTCCTGCTGCAGCGAATGCAGTGCCTGGACGCTGGGAAGCTCTTGGGGAAGCAGATCCACGAAATCCGTTTTGAGCGTGAGGCGCTGTGATGCCACGAGCGATACGATCGTGGCGACGAGGCCGAGGAGCAGCGTGGCATAGGGGTGCCGGCAGACAAGGCGATTAAACCTTGCCATCAATGATTCAAGCATTCACTTCCCCCTTTTGTGGAATGGATTCCGTTCGAAAGCGTTTGAAGGCAGCCGCTAGCATAAACAAGGGCGCCAAGAGGATGTACAGGTAATGGCTGCTCATGCGCCACCACAAAAGCGCCAGCCCGACGTTTTCCGCGCCTAATGTCCCGCTGAAGGTTGCCAAAAAGCTGAGTTCAACGGTGCCGCCGCCGCTCGGCAGGGGAATAATCCCTAAGCCATAAATAAAAATAAACGACCACATGGCCACCGACAGCGGTGCCATATCGTTCGGGAAAAATGCGATGATGAGCGGCAGAATTCCGACGCGCACGACATGATGGACGATGGTGAGGAAGAGCAGGCGAGGATTGCGAAAGATGTCTTCGATGCTGCAGTCGAGTTTTTTGCGGCGAGAGATGATCACGAAGCCAACGAGAAAGAGGGCCGCGACCGCGATGTAAATGCACAGCGTGGTGAAGGCCGACAGAAAAGAAAATCCCTTGATGCCGTCGATCATGGCCACGATGAGAGTGCAGCCGATGAGCGTGCCCAGCGAAACGTGATCGACAAAACCTTCGATGGCAAGTGCCGACAGGGCCTGGCGTGTCTTCATCTGCACTTGAGACAGGGCTGCGAGCCGCGAGAGTTCACCGCCAACGCGTGCAGGCGTGACGGCGGCAAAAAGATCGCCAACGGCATTGGCCCACGCTGCCTGGAAAAAGGTGATGGATTTCCCAGCGAGTTGGCTGGCAGAGCGGAGGCGTTCGGCCCGGCACCAGATTTCAACGATGGTGACGGCGATGAGCGCGAGCGTCAATGCGAGTGGTGGAAATCGCCACTGATCCCAATGTCCAAAATGGAAGAGAGAATAGAGCGAACCGCCGAGGCCGGCGATGCCGATGATCCAGTTAAAGCTTTTTAAGATTTTTTTTCTCATGGGTTTATACACTGTCATTGCGAGCCCGAAGGGGATCAATGACATCTGAATATGTTTTAAACTCTACATTTGTTTTTAAACACGCAAGCACTCTTTGCATCTGACGCCAAGTGGTTTTATCGCGCACATCGGCCGGATGAATGGCGAAGCGTGTGATCGAAAAATAAGGAAAAAGACGAGCCAACAGCGGATTGGCCGTCAGGCAGAGCTGGCGGTGCAATCTCTTCCGCTGCGTGTAACCGATGAGCGGCGCGAAAAGGCGGCGACTGTTCGTCAGGTCGTGAATGTGCAGACTGTCTTCATAATATCCAAATTCCAATTGTTTGATCGCTGCTTTTGTCCCGTCGCTCATGAGCCAGGCCGGAGCGATGAAGCCTCGGGGATGAATATCGTTTTCCGTAAAAAGGGTTCGCCCCAGCTGAAGGCGATGGAGAGCTTCTGATTCGGAGAGAGATGAAAATTCGCCTTCCCCTTGTGTGCGGATTCGATACCAAAAATTATATTGCGGACGATCGTCCAGGTGTGACCACCCGTGATGGATGATCTCCGCGCCTTGGGCTTCCATTTTTTTTAACTGCATCAGAAAGTTTGGGTGCTCAGAAAGCTTGGTTTGGTAATGATAGCAGGGGATGACGAGGAGTGAAATGTGCGTGATGCCAAGGTTCTGCAGGCATGCAGAGGCTTCTTCCATTTCGCTTTGGAAAATGGGCGAAGCGTCGTGAAACGAAATGAGGCAGGTCGATTTCATGCGGTCTGCAGGATTTTTCCGTATTGTTCACACAGCGTGTCGAAGCAACGGTCCCAGGAATACGTTTCCACGGCCTTGGATCTGGCCTGATTTCCCATCGATTTCGAGTGGAGAAAGGCCTGTTCCAGGGCTTTCACAAGGCTCACGTCGCTTTGCGGAGAGAAGACTGTCCCACAGCCATCGCGGGCAAGGAGCGAGCCAGGCGTGCCTTCGGGAACCACGATGGGTTTGCCGGAGGCCATGGCTTCGAGAAGCGAGATGCCAAACGTTTCATGGACCCCCGGGGAAAGAAACAGGTCGCTCGAGGCATAGCACTTCGCGAGCAGATCGGAGTGTTTCATAAATCCCAGATAGGCCAATCGGTCAGGGTGCTTTGCGGCCAGTTCTTCGACCATGGGTTTCAGGGGGCCATCGCCGATGACGGTCAATCGGAATCCTGCATGCGAAAGAAGTTCTGTTTTGGAGAGCAGCCATTTGACGCCTTTTTCTGAGGAGAGCCGTCCGACGTAAAGGACTGCCGCCTGTTTACCGCCGCGCATCTCCTGGCGCAGGTTTTCATCTGCCATCTGCGGCGAAAAGAAATGGCCATCGACGCCCAGCGGGACGATGCCGATGTTGGAAACGCCGGCGCCGTGCAGCTTTCGAATCATGATGTCCGAGGCGGCAAACGTGGCTTCCACCTGTGAGTAGACATAGCGCAGGTATGACCACCCGACTTTTTCCACGACCCGGATGAGCGGTGAGGCCCAGTCAGCGATCAAGGGGATGAGATGAGAACCGACGATGTCGGCGTGAAAGTAGGCCACGCGTTGGACCGGAAGTCCGCGCGCTCCCCAGGCCACGAGCCAGGGGGCGACGTAGGGATCACCCAGCTCGACGATGTCCGGCCGTTCTTCCTGAAGAATGCGTCGAATGGCCGGGGCGTTAAACAGAAACCGGTAATTGCCATCCCAGGGCAAACGCGGGCTGCGCACGCGATACATGGTCACATTGCCATCGGTTTCCCGGCTGTTTTCCTTGCCTGGAAGGATGAGGATGTGGCGATGGTCGGTCTTCTGAAAGTACTTGGACTTTTCCGTCAGATAGGTCCGGACCCCGCCGGCCCGTTCCGACCAAAACTTCGTAATGTCGCAGATGATCATGAGTGGCCGCTCCATAGTGAGCGATGGCAAAATAAGCAAGGATTTTAGAGGGTTTGTTTTGACAGTTGAAGTCATTTTTGGTCTATCGTCCGCCATGTCAAAACAGCCCAAAAACGGTGATTCTGAGTTGCGAATTGCCCTTTTTCTGGGTGATTTTCGTCGTGATCATGACGGTTTCGGTCGAACTTTGCACCGCATTACCGACCATTTGGAGGCGGCCGGAGTGCCTTTTATGGTGGCCAGCCCGACCTGCGATCCCCCGTGGAGCTACCAGCACGGGACCTATTATCCATCCCCCTCCATGCAGGTGCCATTTGATAAGAGCTACCGCCTGACGCTGCCCTTCAAAAAGCGGCTGTTTGCCGAACTCGACCGCTTTCAGCCTACGCTCGTTCACATGGCGACCCCGTGTTTTTCAGGTTATCTCGCGAGGTCCTACGCCTTATCCCGTGGCCTTCCGCTGGTGGCGACCTACCACACTCATTTTATCCGTTACCTCGCGTACCATGGGTTGTCGTTCACGACCGGCCTTGTGAAATGGCTGATGCGCTATCTCTACAATCCCTGTCAGACCATCTTTGTCCCCACGCCGACGGTGCTCGCCGAAGTGAGGGCCTGTGGCGTTTCTGCGCCGATGCAGTTGTGGGGCCGCGGGGTGAAGACGGACTTTTTTCATCCGCGACTTCGTTCCAACGCCTGGCGGGAGAAGTTTGCTGCCAAAGGACCGATCGCTTTATACGCCGGCCGGTTGGTGAAAGAGAAAGCTCCGGAGATGCTCGCAAAGATCTACGCCTTGGTTCGGAAGTCGAACCCCGAGATCACGTGGGTCGTCGCTGGAACGGGTTCGTGCGAAGCATTGTACCGACGACTCATGCCCGAGGCGCATTTTCTTGGTCACTTGGATTTGCCGGATTTGGCGACGGCCTATGCGTCGTCGGATATTTTCGTTTATCCGTCCAATACCGATACCTTTGCTAACGTTGCCCTGGAGGCCATGTCCTCTGGGCTCCCCTTGGTGGTGGCCGATGCCGGTGGGCCGGGCGATTTCGTCAAGCAGGCCTATGGCAGTCCGCTCACGGTGTGTCCCAGCGATGCCCCCCAAGTTTTTGCCGAGAAGATTGTCTGGTTGGCTTCTCATCCCGAGGAGCGCGAACGACTTGGTTTGCTTTCGCGCCGCTACGCAGAGCAGCAGCGCTGGGAAGAGCTTCTTCCGCAATTGTTGAATCACTTTGCTGAAATTTCATCGCGGGCCTTATTGTCCGCTCATCCTGAGCTTGTCGAAGGATGCGGACATGTGCGTTCATCCTTATGAGGAGAAGATTTCTTTCCTTCATCTTTGCTCTGCTCATTTCATGGACACCAGTGCATGCTTTCGCGGACCCGTGGATGCCTCGCCATGGGGTGATGATGACTTCCGGCATCGTCAACTTGGCGCTGCTCGGGCTCGTGGGCTGGCAATCGGCGGGCGATGCGATTGAAAACGAGGAAAAAATTTCCAATGACAATTTTGCGCCCGGTGAAGAAACATGGGAGTTGATCCACAAACTCGCAGAAGCTTATCCCAGCACTTCTTTTCCGCTCGGGATCAAAACGATTCCGCGTTTGGCGGCCATTCAATTTTTGGAAAAAGTAAAAGACCTCCCCGGATCGCCCTTTATTGAAAAAACCAAACTGCATCTTGAAAAAATACTCAAAGCCGATCGCCGTGAGGGACGCTTGGCGTATCAGCATCTCTCTTCGCCGAACCGCGGCGTTGCCACCGTGACGGGGGAAGTCAATCCTCTGGCCTCTTTAGACGAAGGTCGTTTTTCGGAAACAGGCAATCACGCCATTGTGGGCGGGCGTTTTGCAGCAGCGGTTTTTCCGTGGCTCACGGCTGATCTGGCACCGTATGCGCTTTTTTCTTCCCACGCCGAGCGCCGCGAAAAATACGCGGATCTGTATCTGCATCGTGGCTACGTGAAGGCCAATGCCAATGGTTTTGAAATCGAGGTCGGTCAAGATACCGTGCAATGGGGATTTGGCCGTCAAGGGTCCATGGCCTTTTCTGGGGAAGCGCGACCGTTTCCCTTGCTGCGCCTGGCCAACAGTCGTCCGGTGTTTCTGCCCGGGTTTCTGGAAGTGCTTGGGCCAACGCGCGTCGACTTCTTTGTGACTGCTCTTGATGGCGATCGCACGCTGCCGCATTCCATTCTGCATGGGATGAAAACGACTTTCCAACCTCATCCGCGTTTTGAATTTGGACTAGGCCAATCGATTGAATTTGGCGGCAAGGGATCAGGCAGTTGGAACCCGCTCAATTATTTCACCGAAAAACTCACCGACGACAGCACCAATCGCAATTTCATGTTGGACATGCGTTGGCGGATTCCTGGTGTAGAAGTGGAACCCTATGCCGAACTTTTCTGGGAAGACTGCTGCGATGCGGTGGTCCTCAACCCGCGCGATACCCTGAATCTTTTTGGTTTGGCGATTCCCAATTTGGGCTCAGAGTCTCAGGCCGACCTCGCTTTTGAGTGGGTGCGCACCAATGGCATCACCTATCGGCATTCGACCTACTCATCGGGTTTTTATTATAAACATGATGCGATCGGTCACCCGATCGGTCCTGACGGCATGGGATTTTACGGAATCTTCCGCTATTTCCATACGCCACGCACCTGGTGGAAAATCATTGGCGCCGTGGAACGCTATGGACGTCAAGAGCCGTTGAATTCCGAAGACCGCGGCCGGATGACGATCGACTTTCATCAAGGTCTGTCCAATCGTCATCTGGAGCTGCGCTGGCAGGCAGGCTACGAGCGCGTAATGAATTTTGAGTTCCAAGCCGGTAATCATCGGAACAATTTTTTATTGGGGCTGATGCTGGAGATTTCTTAGTTTATTTCAAGCACGTCCTTGCACCGCTCTTATCGATTTCCCCTGATTCACAGACCGTCATCTCCACAAAATACAGTGGCGAAGGTCCGCCCTCTTCTGGTGGCGGAAATTGAGGAGGGGTGGAAAATTTTGGATCCACGTCTTTCTCCGTGCCCGGATCAGGGTGGATCGTTTCATCCATGCAAATCATGATCGGTTTGGAAGGATCGCTTGCCAAGTGGCTTGGCGTGAAAGGGACTTGCTGAAACACGACGTCATCTTCTGGCCCAAAAGGGCAGATTGGTTGAAATACGCCTTCGCCATCAGGTGAAGAGCAGCGCGATTGATTGTATATCAAAAAATGGGGAAGGATGACACGAAGCTCGCCATCGTCGTCCTGCCGCAAAAAGCGAACGGCAGCCGTATGAAGGCTTTCCGGATCGAAAAATTCGCGAGAGCGAAGCACGTCTTCCTGCCAGGCCTGAAAGCACCAGCGAAGATTTTGGACGATCTCATCGCCAACCGGTTTTCCCGGGTGAGGATAATTGCTCTGATCAGCTTGATAGGTGAGGGGACGAATCACCTTCTCTGTTCCACCGATTTCACGCACGGTCAGAAGAGGGAGTGGCTCTCCCAGGGTGCCTTGCTTACTCCGAAATAATTGAGCAAAACACGTTGCGCCACCTTCAAATATTGGCTTTTCAAGTGGGCGATCAAGGTTGCAAAAAACGTTGTTGGTATCAGGTTGATCTGTCCAGACGACGAGAGGATTTGTGTCAGGCACCGTTGCCAGGTCTCGACGCATGCTGTAATTTTTTGAAGTTCCATCGGTGTGCAAACATTCCACCTGAATGTCGTAATCAAGGCTGTTTGGAATAAGCGTGCCGTTATAAGGAAGAACATTTCCTTCGGCATCATTCAGCGTCACCAATTCGTCAGTTTCTGGGTGATGCCACGGCCGCTCGCAGAGGTGAATGCGATCACGGCTGGGATAAAGATATCCATCTGAAGACAGCAGCGCATTGACGCCAAAACTTCCCCGCCATTCTTTTTTTTGGATCAATTCCCGATTTTTGTGTTTTCCCAGAACGAGGACCGAAGGTTGGGGCTCGTCTTCTTTTTCTGTTTTCTTGCCGCGGTTTATCTTGGTCTGATCCGGACTCAGCTCAAAATCTTTGATGATTTCGCCAACGTCGAGATCAGCGCACGCGGCACAAGCAGCAAATGCTGCAACGCCAATGAGAAATGGAATCATGAGCACCTCTGTTCTGCTTATCGGTTTACCTTGGATAAAGTTGCCGAAAACAAAACATTTTTTTGCATTCAGAAAAAAGCCGTGGGAGAATATCAGTCCTAAAGAGGTAAGGTATTAGCTTGCAGGTAACTTTTAACTCCATGATTTTAAAATAAAAATGGCCAATTCTCCCCAATTAGAACTCTTGAACATTCAACAGCAGCTCTATCGGCGCAACGAAGAGGTGATCGAGAGTTCGATCCTCATCCAAGAGCCTGATTTTGCTCGATACGAAAAAGCCTATCGCCGCCATGTGGCCAGGTATCAGGCGCTCTCGTCGCAAGACGAGATGATGGCGGCCATCCTGGCATCTGAAATCATCTATGTGGGCGATTATCATACGCTCAATCAGTCCCAGCGCTCTTTTCTGCGCATCCTCAAGGCTGCGGTGATCAAAGACAAGAAGATGGTCGTGTGCCTGGAACTCCTCCACGCCCGCTATCAACCCCTCATCGATCGATTTCTGAAAGGCACGCTGGGCGAAGAAAAATTTCTGAAGGACATCAAGCTCAAAGAGCACTGGGTGTTTGATCTGTGGCAGAATTTTAAACCGATCTTTGATTTCTGCCGTTACCATAAGCTTCCGATTTACGGGATCGATGCTGCCGTGTCGGGCTCGACCGTGCGCGAACGAGACGCCGCAACAGCCGAGCTCCTGACGAACATCACGGCAAAACACCCAGGCCATCGCTTATTCGTGCTGATCGGCGATCTTCACGTCGCACCGCAGCACCTGCCGAAAGATACGGAGCTGGCGCTCAAGCGAAGGAAACTCAAACGTCGCCATCTTTTGCTCACGCAAAACAGCCCGGCCATCTATTGGAAGCTCGCCAAAGAAGGTTTGGTGGATCGCGTGGAAGTGGTCCGCATCAACGACCGCAGTTTCTGTCGGATGCACACGCCGCCGATCATTGGCCAGTATTCTTATCTGCAGTGGCTCGACCATGAAGAAGGTGAAATCGATTTCGCCGATGCCAAACATGAATTCACGGAAATCGTGCATCGTATCGCCGGATTCATCGGCCTTGGCATCGCTCCCGCAGACCTTGAAGATGTGGAAGTTTTTACCGCAGGCGACTTGAGTTTTCTGCGTCGGCTCAAAGAAGCCAAGCACTTTACGGCCCAGGAACTGGCCACCATCAAAGCGCAGATCCTTTCGAGCGAAAGCTATTACATCGCCAAAAGTCGAATGGTTTATTTGGCCACGCTGTCGCTCAATCATGCAGCCGAAGAAGCCACGCATTTTATCAAGCACATGAAGAGTGGCGACGAAGAACCGCGTGAGCTCGTCGACGCGTTTTATGCCAACATCCTGCATGAAGCGCTTGGCTTTTGGGGCTCGAAGATCATCAATCATAAGCGCAAGTGCCACGACGAGGCCGATTATAAAAGTCTTATGGCCTATTTCAAAACCATCGAGGTGCCGGCAGCGCGAAAGCTGGAAGAGGAATCGGCGGAACTGATTTTAGAAATGCTGCGGCTTCAAAAGAAGAGAAAACCCTTTACGTCTTATTCCATTTTCAGCGTTCGTATGGACCTTTTCTTGGCGGTGACCCATGCGCTGGGGTACATGCTTGGCGATCGATTGTATTACGGCCTCATCGATCGTCAGGTTTCCAAAAAGGACATCCGCGACCTCTTCACCGATGCGTGGAAAGGCGAAGGCAGGCCGTACGACGTTTACCGTCGTCTCGGTGAAAAACTCAAAAAAGTAAAGATTCCGAAGCGCATGTAGTAAAATAACCTTAAAACAGTTGAC
>JACQOX010000135.1 GCA_016202335.1 Deltaproteobacteria bacterium | reverse complement strand
CCTCCCTCCCATTGAAGAACATCGCGGCGAAGCCCACATCAAAGATCCTGATGAAGACACTGCCAATTCCATCAAAGAAATTTTTCTTAAATATATTTTTCCCAATAAACTGGTGTGGGTCGTGGCACTGGCGAACGTCTTCGTCTATATCGTTCGCATTGGCATCATGGATTGGGCCCCGACGTTTCTCGTGGAAGCGCGCGGCTCTTCTTTGGCGGGTGCGGGACTGAAGACAGCCCTCTTTGAGCTGGCCGGCATTGTGGGAGCCATTGGCTGCGGATGGATTTCTGACACCCTTTTCAAAGGTCGCCGCGGACCCGTCGGCGTCATCAGCATGTTTCTGCTCGGCCTTTCGGTGACAGCTCTGTGGCTGCTTCCGCCGGGGCATGGCTATCTCGACGCGCTCATTTTGATCGCTGCTGGCGTGCTCGTTTATGGGCCACAACTCCTCGTCCCAGTCGCTGCTGCGGACTTTGCTTCCAAGAAGGCGGCCTCTACCGCAACCGGCATCACCGGTGCCGCGGGGTATTTAGGCAGCGCTATCGCAGGGCTTGGGACAGGTCTTATTGCGGATAAATGGGGATGGAATGGCGGCTTTGTTTTCTTCATCATCGCAGCGTTCCTGGGGTGTTTCTGCTTCCTCCTGATGTGGAACCGTCGGGCACCGCAGTTGGAGAAGTTTCACACCGACAAAAATTCCATAAAATAAGGGCCAATTTTAGATCTTGGAGACCGCCGCTTCAGCCTCATCCTGAGACGACACGTGGAAAAATGCTTTTTCAGCAGCCTTGGCAAAGTTCCTTGTTAAGGGTGACCAACGAAATTCATGCGAGAATTGAAAACCACGGCGTGCCAGTTCATGACCTTTCTCAGGGTTATCAATGAGGCCTTTCATGGCTTGTGCATAGCGAAAGGGTTCGTCTTCTCCTTCAATCGGAATAATAATGGCACCTTTATTTTTTCGTTTTGCAAGTTGAGCGTAGGGAACAAATTCTGAGGCAATCAGCGGCATAAGCCCTGCTGTAACGTCCTCCGCAAACATTCCCCATCCTTCCATGCGCGAGGCAGTCACTCCCATAGCCATATGGAAGCTGTCAGGAGTGTTGCCATAAGGCAGCCCCATGAGAACGGGCATTAAGTCCCTTGGCACGTCTCCTAAAAGAACAACTTGCTCCTCTAACTCATAGGCTTTCACTAACGCTTGAAGTTCACGGTACACGAGATCTTTAGGGTCTTCAGGGTCACCCCCCGTCATCCAAAGCAGAGTTTCTTTTGGCATATATCTCATCGCCTCGATAAGAATGTGCTTTCGCTTCGTTGGATCCATGCGACCAGCCTCGACCACAATGCTGTATTTTTGTGGAGCCCCTCTGAGGCTTTGCAATACAGAACGAGCTTCTGGAGCTGCTTTCTCCTCCACAAAGGCAAGGAGTTTTTGAACTCGATCAGAACGAATTGAATCGTGCGGACTTACTTTTGGATTTGCCCCTGGCGGAAAGAAAACGCGTGAAAGAGAGGTCGAAGCTCCGATGCGAGAGAGGCCGTCACCTATTTCTTCCGAGGTTATTCCAACCATTTGCGCAGAAGGCCAGCGCGAGAAAACCTGTCCAGAAAGCGTATGACCCGTAATTGCTGCTCCGACGAGTTCCGTTTCCATAGGAATCCTCCTCTCGAAATGCAGCTTGGAATAGATTTCGCTTGATTCCAACATTGAAGCAGCTGGGTCGCCGCCAGATGCATGGGCAACCTTGAGCATATTATCGCGTTTGACAATTCCCAACGAATGAGGCGTCCAAGCATGACGATTCGCGGACGCAAGCTTCCTTTGAAGATCAGCAAAGTCACCCACTTCCTTCAACAAAACCTCTCCTAATCTTGCTTTTGCTGTATCTGAATCCAATCGTACTTTCTCTCCTTCTCCCACCCTCTGCACTACCGCTGCAAGTTGCCCATGTTCCCATTTTAATCTTCTTCCAACCCATCTCGCGACCTGAGGGAGATCGGCAGCTGTTCTTGATTTTTGATGCTCATTTTCCCAGGCATTCATCACTTCTTCGCCTAAATTATGATGCAAGCTGGCATCAATAGCGTCTTTACTTTCCCAAGCACGTTGAAGCACGCTTCCTCCCAAATCCGTAAGGACTGGTCGAAAGTGATCGACAATGTGTTCAACCGTAATTGCTCGCTGCCAACGACTGATAAGCCCCTGCGCTACACGACCTGCATCAACATAATGCGAATTCACCCAGGAAAAATATTCCCATGGCTTCACACCTTTAAGCCCTGCTTCATAGGCAACAAAATGACTCAAATGACGAGCCATGATGGGAAGCTCGGGATAGATATCCTCTTTAAGAATAAACTCTTCTTTGTCACCGGGAATGAAAAGATAACGAGCAAGGAAGTTAGCTCCTTCTAAAAAGGCAACCCCTTGACGATCACCAAAAGCTGCGAATTCTTTTTGAGGCGTAAAAGAACGAGAACCAATCGTTACTTTATATCCTATATCCACTAAAGATCGTGCAAGATGATTGACGTACTCAATCTGTCCCCCAGAATCTTTAGCTCTTACGGAAAAATCTGTAGCTGCATATCCATGCGTACTCAAAAGCAAAACATGTGGTTTTAGGGATTCAAGGAATTCATCATTAATGGCACGAATAGCTTGAGGTTGGACCATAAGCCTTTGCGCTATCAAAGGGAGTGTAACGGTTTGAGTAATCGGATTAAGATGAAGATTTGGAATGCCTGGCACCATACCCGTCATATGAACACTCCTTCTTAATTAAAAAAAATCCCTGATCCAATAACAGATCAGGGATGGTTAATAGGAATACCTCACCACGTGAATACACAGACGCTTCATGAAAGCGCCGAGCATTAAGCCCTTCAACTTTTGCCCCTGAAAGTTCGGCCGTGCTGCTGAAAATGTCTGTTTCCGCATTTCGCCTCTACATTGCTTATTTTCACGATTTCCGACGAGCAGTTAGATACTTTCTGGTTTGCGCTAGCTAAAAGATTTTCACCTATCCATCAACGATTTTATTTTTCATTTCATCCAATTTCAAGGTTGCACTGCCTTCCAAAAATCTCTATGTGCTGCCTTGTTTTATTCATTTTTATGGACCTGATTTCAATCAGGTTTTTCCCCATTCGAATCTCATTCTATCCCCCATGACACCACTTGCAATTGATCGATCTTTCCTCCAAAGAAGCACCAACTTCCGGAAGAAAATATGACTCTCATCGAATGCGTTCCCAACATCAGCGAAGGCAGAAACCAAGCGACGATTGATGCCGTCGCCGAAGTGGTTCGAAAGGTTCCGGGAGTTTTCCTTCTCGACGTTGACCCCGGAATGGCCACCAACCGCACTGTCTTTACGTTTGCGGGAGAGCCTCAAGCGGTTGAAGAGGCTGCTTTTGAGCTCATCAAGAAGGCCGCAGAACTCATCGACATGCGCGCGCATTCGGGAGAGCACGCCCGGCAAGGCGCCGTGGACGTCTGTCCGTTTATTCCCATCAACGATGTGACGATGGAAGAATGCGTTGAGATCTCACACCGCCTTGGCAAGCGCGTCGGCGACGAGCTCGGGATTCCGATCTATTTATATGCCGAAGCAGCAACTCGACCTGAGCGACAGAAGCTGCCGGACATCCGGGCCGGGGAATACGAAGCCCTGGCCGAAAAACTCCGGCAAACAGCATGGACACCGGATTATGGCCCGGCAGTGTTTAACGCCAAGGCCGGCGCCACGGTCATCGGCGCACGGAAATTTTTGGTGGCCTATAATATCAACCTGAATTCAAAAAGCGTGCGACTTGCGAAAGAGATCGCCTTCGCCATTCGGGAATCCGGTCGGTTGAATAAAGAAACGGGTGGCCGCATCCCTGGTCTTTACAAACATGTCCAAGCCACCGGCTGGTACATCCCAGAATACAAGCGTTCGCAGGTGACGATCAATATTTTGGATATCGATGAAACGCCGGTGCACAAAGTTTTTGAAAGTTGTTCGGAACTCGCACAAAAATTAGGTGCGCGAGTGACCGGCAGTGAAATCGTGGGCATGGTTCCCAAAAAAGTTCTCCTGGAAGCAGGAAAATATTTTCTTGAAAAACAGTCTGCCACCACAGGCGTGCCAGAATCTGACATCATCCAAACAGCCATCCTTTCATTGGGATTAAATGATGTGCATCCATTTGATCCCCAGAAAAAAATCATCGAGGAACAATTTATGCCTGAGACACCACTCGCTTCCATGAGCATCAAACATTTTACGGACGAACTTTCGACCAACTCTCCCGCGCCGGGAGGTGGCTCCGTGGCAGCGCTTGCGGGGAGTCTGTCCGCTGCCCTCACCTCCATGGTCGCAAGTCTCACGTTTGAAAAAAAGGGTTTCGAACATGCTCAAGCAGAGATGAAATCCCACGGTGAAAAAACGCAAACGCTCAAGGCCATGCTCATGAACGCCGTGGACGAAGACACGCACGCCTTCAATGCCGTGATGAAATGTTTTGGAATGCCGAAAAAGACCGACGATGAAAAAGCTGTGCGCCAAAAGGCCATTGAAGACGCCACGAAGCAGGCAACGCTCGTTCCCCTGAATGTTTTAAAAACAACGCCGGACCTTCTTCTGCTCGCAGAAGCGGTTGTCGAACGCGGCAATCCTAATTCACTCTCCGACGCTGGCGTCGCAGCCCTCATGGCCCGGACGGCGGCTCATGGCGCGTATTACAACATCTTGATCAATCTGAAGGGGCTGCAGGATAAGTTATGGGCAGAACACATCAGAAAAGAAGCCGAAAACATCATTGGCAATGTCAATCATATCGCTCAACACCTTGAAGAACAGATAAAGATGAAATTATCGGGGTTTTGAATCTGCCATAAGAGGGTATTTTTCAGGATGGTCTAATGAGGCAAGTTCAAGATCAACATCGAGGTCTGGCCAGCGAAGATGCTGATCATGAAGCAGCTCAACCTGGTGGATTTCAGCAATGCTTGCATTTTTGAACCACGGGTAATGCTCAAACGATAGAAAAAATTCCTGCCCGCGCACATGAATCCAAATCCCATTTATGGACACATTAAGAATTTCAACATCCGAAATGTTTTTTCCAAGCTTGCGTAATTTCACGATTATGCCCCTCAATAACTCGTTGAATATCTCTTAGTTGCACCTGCGATAGCCCAACATGTTGCACCAATGCTACCACGGGTTCCATCCAAAATTTCGCTTCACCATCCGGACAAGCAACATGAACATGCATGCGTTTTTCTTCACGCGAGAAAAAGAAAAACCGATAATTTTTATGCCAGAAAATCGTTGGGCTCACATGTCGCTCGTACCAATCAACAAAAATGAAGGCAACTTATTTCCCTTCCAGCACCCTCGACCTCACAGACCACGTGAGTAAAAAGAAGAGCGCCCCACACACCGCTGCGATCAAAAAGAAAATGAAACCTCCGTTCCATCCCCAGCGATCGACGATCATCCCGGTTCCAAGTCCACAGACAGTTGAACCGAGATAACCAAATGTTCCCGTGAGCCCCGACGCCGTCGCCGCTGCTTTTTTGGTGGCAAAGTCCGCTGCGGAAACTCCCACAAGCATCTGAGGGCCGTAAATCAAGAACCCGACGGCAATCAGCACCGCAGCGTCGATCCATGCGTTTCCGGCAGGAGTCTTCCAAAAGAGAAACATGCAGATCACAACCCCCAGCATAAAGAAAACATTTGCTGGTCCGCGTCGACCTTTGAAAATTCGATCCGACAACCACCCAGCAGCAATCGCTCCAAAAATACCGGCGATTTCAAATCCTGCCACCTGCCCGCCCGCGATCCCCAATTGACTTCCCTTGGCCTGAACCAAAAACGTCGGTGCCCAATCAAGTACGCCGATGCGGACGATATAAACAAAGAAATTCGCCAAACACACATACCAAATATATTTATTGTTGAGCACGTGATGCAAAAGAATTTCTCGAAGTGGCAGATCCTTTTCTTCCTTCGTTTCCCGATGCGACACATCGCCGCGATAGACCTCGACCGGAGGCAGTCCAAGGGACTGCGGCGTATCGCGGAGAAGAACGAGCAGCAAAAACGACACGGCGATGGCCACGCCCGCCGGCACGAAAAACGCTGATCTCCAGCCGTACTGGGGAATCAGAAATCCCGCCAAAAGAAGAATTCCAGCGCCGCCGATTTGATGTGAGGCATTCCAAATCCCCCACTTTGTTCCCAGTTCAGATGGACTGAACCAATGGGTGAGCAAACGCGCGCAGGGCGGCCATCCCATCGATTGAGAAACTCCATTGAGAATCCAAAACAATCCCAAGAAGATCAGACTTGAGCTGAGGCCAAAAAAGATGTTCATGATCGCAGATGCGAAAAGACCGATGGCCATGAAATAGCGTGGATTCGCGCGATCCGCGAGCATCCCAAAAAAGAATTTTCCCAGGCCATACACCAACGAAAAGAGCGACAGCATGAGCCCCAAATCAGTCTTCGTGTATCCCAACTCATCGAGAAAAGAAGGCATGGCCATCGAGAAATTTTTACGGACGAAATAGAAGGCCGCATAGCCGAGCATCATGCTCGACATAATCCGCCATCGCCAATAGCGATAATCTCTCATGGCATGCTCTTTTCTTGGGCCACATGAAAATGGAAATCACGAGCCGGGTCTCGATCGTGGTTGACGTCTCGAATAAATTCTTCCCATTCCTGTTCTGAACGCAACGGCGGCAGTCCTTCAAAAAGAGATGGCGTTGTTTTCATCACATCGCGAAGTGGACGAAACGCTTCGAGCCGCTCTTCAGGATCGCTGATCAGAAGGGTGTGGACATAGGCCGCGAGGAGCCGAAGCGCGCGTCGATCAACGGTTGGGAGATCTCCTCTGCGCTCTGCATCGATCTTCGACTGCATCATATCAGCAAATTTTCGGATGCGCCCAGGATCAAGACTCTCTTTCATAAAGGCATCGTGCTGTTCACGAAAAGTCCTGAGTGCTGGTGCTTCCCACAGCCACCAGTCATTGCTGGTGTCTTCAAACGCCAGAGGAACCACTTCAAAAGAGGTCATGTTATCCGTAAAGTTTTCAAACGCGTCATCACTCTTGTCGCCGTCAAGCGCTTGAAAATATGTCACCTGCCCTGGCCATTGTTGACGGTACGTTGGAAAGAGCTTGTTCGCTCCAAGGTTCACCCCAATGCCGATGGTTCGCCCTGCAAGTTGCGCCAAAGGCGTATCGTAACCGAGTGGCCACTGCACATAGGGATGTGTCACGAGTTCTGAAAAAATATAATTCGAAAGGCGCTGCATGGGTTGATACTCCGAATCTCCGCGCATCTGTTTGGAAAAAAGAACGCGGTTGAGAACCCATGCTGTTCCACCGGTGAGCGATGCCGTCATCATTCCCCCGATAACCGTAAAACTTGGCCGCGCAGGGCTCGTCCCTGTCCAAATGGGAAGATCTTTACCGCCGATCATGGCATAGCTCATGGGTACCGGTTGCGTGAGCACTTCATAATCTAACCCGCCATTCTTCCCTAAACGTATGCCTGCAAAATCTTGCCGCGCAAATCCACCTTCAGGAAGGAGGTGAATGCCATCGGCTTCAAGCTTGGCCTTGTCTCCATTTGAGAGTGGATGTCGTGAAGAGACAAGTCTTCCCCCAACGCGAAGGCTGGCGAGCATTTCCGGTTCCCAATACACAAGCTCGCCGGTGGTCGGTTCAACAGAGATTTGGTGTTTGAGGAGTTCGTCGGCGTGAAGTTCCGCTTCGGATCTCGAAAACTTCATTCCACTTGGCAATTCAATGTCTCCGCGCTTATTCCATTTCACGCCATTCGAATATTGCCTCCCCTGTTTCATGACGATGCGATTCAAACGATGGAAAGTATGACGGCCACGGCCAGTGATGGAGACAAATACTGGTTTGAGCCAAGGAGCCTCTTCCATCGTTTTCTCATATCCCCCCTTGATCACGCGACCGATGGGAAACTTTTCCAAAAACTGATTCCCGCGGACATAGGTTTTCACAAAAAAGACCATCGTCGCCGATTCCACCGAAGCCCACGCCATGCGCTTGGGATCAGGGTCCGTGAGCGGCATGTCCTGCTGATATTGCATGGCCCATTCCGTGCCCTGGCGAAAAAGATTGCCCACGAGTAACCCATTGGCATTGATCCGCATCAAGAAACTGGCGCCTTCATTGACAAAGATCGCCGCGCCGACCGCACCCGGAAGCGTATCGAGTTCGCCGGCTTCGCCGAATATGGTCATATCGCTCCCCAAAAGCGCCGATGCAGCCCCCAAACGTATGGCCGATCCGCGGATCCCGCCGGGGATGTTCTGAATGCCGCCGGTGACAAAACGCTTTGCCGCGGGGAAGATCCCTCTCCAGGTTTCCACTTCCACCATTTTCTGCGAAAGAAGGAGCGTGCCTCGGCCCATTGCTCCTAGACCTGAACGCAGCGCAGCCCGCAGACTCCCATGGGCAAGAATAGACGCCCCGGCGATGGATGCGCCCTCGCGTGCGATCTGCACTCCGACCGCCACCGGCATTCCATTCATGGCGCCAAAGGCCGTGGACATCCCCACAGACCATCCCAGCGCTGTCCGATGGAGATGGGCATCATCGGGACCAACGCGGGTGATGCCGGTTCCCAGGGACTCTGCATAGGCTGCCGAAGCATCCTCCTGATGGACATTATAAATCGCATTGCTGCCAGCACCGAGTCCGCCCCCCAATCCCCCACCGAGGATCGCGCCCAGAAGACCTCCCAAAAAAAATCCGCCAATGGCTCCGCCCACGGACGTGAGTAAAGGAAGGCCCTGCTCCCGCATTTCACTTCGACTGATCCAGTACGCGCTGCGCGCGCGGGATGCCGCCAGCTTGCCGAGTTCTGTCATCGACACATCGACATCAGGATTGAGTGTTCCATGGGGGGAAAAAAGATGTGGCGCTTCACGGCGCAGTTCCGACAACTTTTTTTGGATCACCAAACTGTTTTGTTCATGCGGCGCCAATTCAAGCGCAATGCCTTGAAGCGCCTCACGAGGATGTTCCCGACGAATATTGCCGTCCCAGATCAGCATCCATTTGGCTAAAGCAAAAACCTCTTTCAATGACGGGTCACTCTCACGCAGCTTCCCGCTCCACAGCATCTGTTCAAGGGCATTCAGTTTTGCTCGTTGCTCCTCAAAGATGCGCTGGGCCTCTTGGCTCCCTTGTTCTTCACGTGCCTGTTCAATGCGCCCTCCTTTCATGGTCGCAAGCACGATCGAGCGAAGTCCGTTCAGGACATGGAGACGCGCTTCGGCGGCAGAAGCTAAGCCAATGCGTGATGTCACGAGCTGCTCTGCTTCCGCTTCGAGCGACGTGAGTGTCGCCCACTCTGGAACTTTCTCGGCGAGAAGAGCGTCATGGAGGAGCCCGAGGCTCAGGGCTTCCACCATGTATCCCGCCTCTCGATCTGACGGAATTGTTTCCTCCATTCGAGGTAACGGCATCACCCCTTCAATGTCAGCAACGGCCATGAGCGAAGGAATTTCCTGTCTGATCTCCTCAAGACGAGAGCGTTTATTTCTGAGCTCGTGGAACGGAAGGTGTTCCATGCTCCGCAGCTCGTACCACAGGGATTCAAGGCCAATGGTGTTTTTTTGCGCTTTCTCAAAAAAACGCTGAGCAGCTTGATCCATTCCCATCGATGCACATTTTTCCGCGACCACCGCGTACACAAAAGAGGTAGAGGTGAGGATGGATTCGATCTTGGTCAAAGCTATTTTTTGTTCTTTGTGAAGAACTTCGAGGCTCGCACCAAGTATGTTCACTTTTGCTTCGATGCTTCCTCGATCCTCTTGAGATGTGGCTTCAACATCGGAATGATGCTGTGGACAACTCGAGGAAAGGCGTGAGAGCGCTTTTGTGAACTGATCTTCTTGCTCAACTATTTTCTTCTGTCGTTCTTGAATCTTGAAATCCCCCAAGACCGCATCAACAAAGCGTTCCAAGTGCTCTCCCTGAACACTCAAGTCTACGCTCTGGGCGATCACGCGATGATCGCCTGTGGTACTCACCGTATTAAAAATGCGTTTCCATTCCTCATGCGTAAACGAAACAGCCGTGGTCGTTGGAAGTTGGGGGGGAGGCTCTGAGTCAGAACGGGAGAAGTCGATTGAAGCTGGAGATTCAGTATTGTCAAAAGAAGTCGAGAACGCCGAGGAACGGGGAATTGATCCCCATCCCATATGCACCTCCTGGACGCACAATGCATAACACCATTCGCTTTCCTACAAATAGGGAAAAGACTGATTTTCATCATCCCTGTGGAAAAAGCTTGGCGCATTCAGGATCAAATCGAAATTTCCCGCTTTTATAGAGAAAGTCAACATCTGCGGCCGTCTTGATCGGTGCAAATTCGGAATACCGGTCAGCGGATCCGACGTGAAAGAGTTTCATCCGCGGAAACCGCACGATCACCGATCCGATGGCGCCTTCCAATTGTTCCACGTCGATTGAGGAGCCATCATCAAGCGCGATCTTCTTTTGATTGACGATCAGGTCCGGCGTTAAAAATTTTCGGACTGCCACTTTTCCGGCTTTCTGCTGCATGGCGTCGAGAAATCGAACGACCTGCGGAATATTGATGTAAATAGAATTCGTATTGAACGGCTGCGGGACATGGCCGGGGTGAAGTCCAATGGCCTGAAATTCCTCCCGCTGCTCACTCGGGACTTGTGCAAGTTCGATGAGTTCCAACCGTCCTTCGCGCACGACAAAGATGCCGCCCTTGGCATCAATTGGTCGCCGATCGGTCGTGACGGCAGCTGCTGGCACGCTGTGTTCCATCATATGCGCGACAAAAAATGGATTTGGTTTGGCGCTGACATTGTCGGCGTTCACCAGAACAAGCACCTGAACACCATTCTTCGGCAATTCTTGCAGCATCCCCTGAAAGTACAGTTGATAGAGGATTTGGCCGTGTCCTCCAGGGGCGTAGCGTTGTTCAACGGCGCCCACTGACATCGGTATTTTCTCATGAAGCCGTGGAAAGGGATACTGAAGCTGCTGATCATAAATCGTCATATCCAATTCTGCAGCAACGTCCCGATAAGTTCGAGGATGCGATATCGGGAGCAACCGATCATTGAAAAAAATGCGATCCAGGGTCCGCTCCCAACCTTCTTGGGTCTCCACATTATTCCAAGGGATAATCCCAAGCGAAGCGAAGTTCTTTGCATGACGAGTCGCCCACAGCATTTTTGCTTCGAGGATGGAAAGTTTTTCGGGTCGGCCATCAGGGGTGTGAATATCAAACATAATGCCACTGGCCTTGGATTCGCCTTTTGGCAGATCCATGCCCAGCGAGGTCCCCAGCCCACCGTTCATTTCAAGGGTCACCACATGGTAGGCCTTGGCCACGGTGCACAGGTTTCTTGCTTCCGCCTGCAAACTGGCGTCAACCAGGTATTCCTGCCTCTCGCCTTCTTTCATGTGCGTGAAGAAGTGAAGCCTTGGATCGTGGAGGTCCATCCAGGCCTGCTGGGAGCCATGCTCGTAGCGGTGGTATAACCCCAGATAGTATTCCTTTTGTTCCTGAGGATAGGTGAAGGGGGCCTTGCTGAGGGCTTGTTCCATCAGATTGTCCATACTCCCACTAGAGCAGATGTTCCTTGCTTTGCAAGCCATCTTCCAGTAGTCGCCCGTCCCTTATGAAACCGAGAAGCCACAACCCCAAGCTCCGCAATATCGCCATCATTGCCCACGTCGATCACGGCAAAACAACGCTCGTGGACTTCATGCTCCGGCAGGCCGGAACCTTTCGCGAAAATCAGTCGGTGAATGAACGCGTCATGGACAGCATGGACCTTGAGCGCGAGCGCGGGATTACCATCGCTTCCAAAAA
Source organism: Deltaproteobacteria bacterium (assembly GCA_016202335.1). Lineage (GTDB taxonomy): Bacteria > UBA10199 > UBA10199 > 2-02-FULL-44-16 > 2-02-FULL-44-16 > JACQOX01. Next base: position 271 of record JACQOX010000135.1, on the reverse strand, counting down.
TTGTTCGATCCATTGGAAGGGCGTCAAAATCAATATCATCGACACTCCAGGCCACGCCGACTTTGGCGGTGAAGTCGAACGCGGTCTCAAGATGGTGGACGGAGCGATTCTCCTCGTGGACTCTTCAGAAGGACCCCTGCCGCAGACCCGCTTCGTGCTGAAGAAAGCCCTGGAAGCGAATCTCAAGATCATCGTCCTCATCAATAAAATCGACCGCAAAGATGCACGGCCTCAGGAAGTCCTCAACGAAATCTATAGTCTGTTCATCGAT
>JACQOX010000133.1 GCA_016202335.1 Deltaproteobacteria bacterium | reverse complement strand
TCGTGTACACTGATCTGAAATTTCCTGCAGTGAAACGGGTTTCCGCTTTTTCCCCGACTTCAGCGTCTGTTTGAGGAGACGGTGGATGACGAGATCCGGATAACGTCGAATGGGAGAGGTAAAATGACAGTAACACGTCGAGGCCAAACCAAAATGACCGATATTGTCGGGGTGATAAACCGCCTTGGCCATCGACCGGAGGAGCTGATGGTTGACCAGTCGTTCTTCAGGCAGACCACGCATACTGGTGACAATTTCGGCGAGTTTTTTGGGAACTATTTTTTTCCCGGGCTGAACCCGGTGTCCGAGATTATGGAGCAACATAAAAAAATCATGCAGCTTTTCTTTTTCTGGGGCGTCATGGATACGATAAATACAGCCCATCTTTTGTTCCGTCAGGTGTTCGGCCACCGCTTCATTCGCCGCAATCATAAATTCTTCGATGAGCATATGGGCTTCATGTCGCTCTGCCTTCACAATGGCTTCGATGCCCCCCTGCAGGTCGATGAGAATTTGAGGCTCGGGAAGATCGAAATCGATGGACCCGCGCTGTTTCCTCATCGCCCGAAGCCACTGAAAACAGTGCATCATGGCGTCAAAAGAATCCATCAGTGATGCATCTCGTCGGACATCCGGGGAAATGTCCCCGTCGATACATTGTTTCATCTCTGTGTACGTCATCCTTCGCCGACTCTTGATGACACTGACAAAAAATTTCTTATGTTGAATCAATCCATGGTGATCGATGTCGAGCATGGCGGTCATCGTCAGACGATCTTCATGAGGTCTGAGACTGCAGAGGTCGTTGGACAATTTCTCCGGAAGCATGGACAAGCATTTCCCCGGGAAATAGACGGACGTTCCACGCTTCAGGGCTTCCACATCCAACGGAGTTCCTGGCATCACAAAATGAGAGACATCGGCAATCGAAACCCAGAGGCGGATAAGTTTGGGGGAAAGCCTCTCAGCAGCTACCGCATCATCAAAGTCTTGAGCTGTTTCGCCATCGATCGTGACAAAGGGAATGTGGCGCAGGTCTTCTCGACTCGTCAGATCGTCTTCTGACATATTTATGCGTTTTGCCGCATCGAGCACCGGATGTGGAAATGCAAGAGGCAGTTGATGCCGCACCATCACTGTTTTCAGTTCAGTCTGAACATCGCCGCGCTTGCCGGCCAACGCCTCGACCTTCCCCATCATGGGTTCAGCACCACGTGGATAACGAAGGATGCGGATAATCGCATTCTGTCCATGCTGGGCGCCGTTCACATGCTCTGGCGGAATCAAGATCTGACGACGGATCCGACTGTCTTCGGCAATGGCCTTATATCCTTTCCCTGCCTGTTCAATCCGACAAAACAATGTTTCCAGACGCCGCTCGACAATGCGGAGAATCCGTCCTTCAGATTTGGCGGCCCGATCAATGACTTCGGCTTCCACAATATCGGAATGCATGGCATCGCCGATGTAGGGAGCCGGGATAAAGACATCCCGTTCATTTTTGGTGGCAGCAATGACAAAGCCGTATCCATCACGGTGGAGATGTAATTCTCCAATTTGCAATCGCTTCTTTTTTGGCGAAGCTGATTTCTTTTTCACACATTCCCTTTCGATGTCCTGCGTCGCCCTTTGCTCGACAGCCTGGCAATGCGACGCACACGAGCTTCTTCGAACCACATTTTTTCTTGGGCCGTTTGAGGCAGTACCGGCGGTACCGGTGTAGGCGACCCTTTTTTGTCGAGGGCCACAAACGTCAGGTAGGCCGAAGCCGTATGGCGACGTTCACCTGTAAACGGGTCTTCGGATTCCACCCTCACCCCAACTTCGAGCGAGGTGCGATGCGTATAATTGACGTTCGCCTTGAGGATGACAATTTCTCCAAGATGAATCGGGGACAAAAAATGAAGTTCATCCATAGACGCGGTGACACAGACTTTGCGCGTATGGCGATTGGCGCAGGCAGCTGCTGCCAGATCGATCCATGCCATCACCGTTCCACCGAAAATCGTTCCAATGGGATTGATGTCTTGAGGCTGGACGATGTGCGTGGTTTCTGTTCGCGATGCCAAGGGGGTTTTGGAAGTTGTTTTTAATTTCACTGCTGTTTTCTAACGTACTTCATCAGGAGGGTAAAGGTTTTTGATGGGTACAACATTTACGGAAAATCGAATTGACAGTCCAGAGCAATTAGAAGACAAGGTTTTTTCTTTTTTTTGGGAGAATATTTATGGGCGTTCCGATTTCGCAGCAATATACGGTCGCAAAGTACGTGCTGACGCAGAAAATCAAGGGGCGTAAACGCTATCCATTGGTCCTCATGCTCGAGCCCCTCTTTCGCTGTAATCTCGAATGCGCTGGCTGTGGAAAGATTCAATATCCCCCGGAAGTCCTCAATAAACGCCTTTCCGCCGAACAGTGTCTCAAAGCCGCTGAAGAATGCGGAGCCCCGATCGTCAGCCTCCCGGGCGGCGAACCGCTCATTCATCCTGAAATCCAGCAGATTGTTGAAGGCCTGATCGCTCAAAAACGCTACATCTATCTTTGCACCAACGCTCTCTTGCTCAAGCGTAAGATTGATCTTTTCAAACCTTCAACCTATCTCACCTTCAGTGTCCATCTTGACGGGATTAAAGAAGATCATGACCATGCCGTTTGTCGCGAAGGTGTTTACGAAACTGCCATTGAAGGCATCAAAGAAGCGGTTGGGCGCGGTTTCCGGGTGACCACCAACACCACCCTCTTTGACGGTGCCAAACCAGAGAACGTGCGCAAGATGTTCGACATCGTCACTGACATCGGTGTTGAAGGGATGATGGTCTCTCCTGGCTACAGCTATGAAAAAGCCCCTGACCAGCAGCATTTCCTCAAACGTCAGCGAGCCCATGAACTCTTTCGCACCATTTTCAAAAATAAAAAGAAAGAATGGAAATTCAATCAATCGCCGCTCTTCATCAAATTCCTGCAGGGCGAGATTCAATATCAATGCACGCCCTGGGGAAACCCAACGTTTAACATCTTTGGCTGGCAGAAGCCGTGCTACCTTTTGGGTGAAGGCTACGCCAAAACGTTCGACGAACTCATGCAGACCACGGAATGGGATCGCTACGGCACGGGTCGCCATGAAAAATGCGCGAACTGCATGGTCCACTGCGGCTACGAACCAACTGCGGTCGACGACACCTTTAATT
>JACQOX010000130.1 GCA_016202335.1 Deltaproteobacteria bacterium | reverse complement strand
GTCGTTGAAAACCGCGCGGCCGGTTGATTCCATGTGCGAGAGGTCAGTGATGAGGGGGTTCCATCTCCCGCCTTCGCCGTTTGCATCGGGATCGCCGGTGAAAATCAGGGGAATCGTCGAGGCGGCGATGTACCCCGAATGACCATCGGTCGGAGTAATGGGAGCCGCGGCTGGGGGGTGTCCGGCTTGAGCCGTGAAATCACCTTCGATGCGGATGCGGGCTACGAGGAATTCGCCTTCAGGAGAATTGCTGTAGAGTTCAATGATCTGATGATAGAGGGGTTTCAGGATGGGGTGGCCTGCGGCGTCGTTACCGAGATTTGCCTTTGTCGAAGCCTCTTCACTGTAGACGTTCATACGGTTGATCGTCACCAGCATTGCGTCTTTCGCGTTTGCAGGTGGGGCCTGGGTGATGCCGCTTGCCGTATCCCATTCATTGAAGAGAACGTAGCCCCCTTTATTCACATCGATTTCCGGGCGATGGTCTGGGCCTTTCTTCACCCACATGGCTTCAGGAATGGCGATGGTCCCCTGGGATTCCAAGAGATTCCCAGATCCTGAAAATTGGCCGTTGACCTTGAAAAAAAGATCCGGGGCTTGGTCATTGAATTGACCGTTGTTGCGGTAGTACTCTGAAGTGCGGTCAATGGGCTCATCGATTTTGAGGAGGCCGTTCCCTCGCACCAACTGAGGTTTGTATTCGGGAAACGCAGCAGGTTTGCCGAGCGGTTTTCCGGTTGCAGGGTCGACATAGACGGTCATGCCGTTTTCGTCCTGGGCGACCCCGATGGCGTCCGGACCTCCGCCGACCTTGCCGTCGCCATTCAAATCAATGCCGCGCGAAAGTTCTTCTTGATACGTTTTATTTTGACGTTCGATGGCCGCATGAACTTTGTCGAGTTCTCCGCGGGCTTGGTCGAGCGCCTTCTCCACAAGACGGAGTTTGTCCTGAATGGCGCGAGCCTCGTGACTACGAAGGCCATGGACCTGAAGGGATTCTTTATACGATGTTTCGGCTTTGAGCAGGGTTTCGATCGCACCTTGGTACTTCTTTTCGATGGTCGTCAAAAAGTAGGGGGCACCTTCACGGCCAAGCGCCAGCTCTTCAAAGGAAGGCAGATTGAGTCGCTTGGAGACATCAGCTTCCTGAATTTCCTCTGCGGACCTGGTGGTCTCGCCAAAGGTAAAGGCATGCAATGGATTACTGGACACAGGGGTATTTTCGAATCCCTCTTCAGCGCCATCGCCTAAAAACCCTTGGCCATCGGGAGAAGGAATCGGAAACGGATAAGCCTCTTCTTCCGGCGTCGTCTTCACCGTGCTGGAAGGCTGAGCGCCTTCCGTTCCTGAAATCCGTAAGCTTTTGATACCGTGAATAAGCATGGGTCCTCGTCTCTCTAGGAAAGTAATGCAACTCCCTTGCCATCTTATTTTATCGTAACTAATTGATTTACAAATAGTTTAATCGTGATCGCTTGGTGGAAAGGGGAGGTTGGTGGCGCCCCTGGAGACTGAACGCCCCGTCATGCGTGTCGGATGGACTGGGGATTGTCTTCCGCTTTCTTGCGCGCTTCAGCTTCGCGGAGCTTTTGCCAGGCATGGTAATAACGGGCCTTTTTGAGTTCCGCACGAACGGCGATGAGACCTTCCTTTGTCTCTTGCAATTGGTCCTGTCTGGTACGTGCTTCAGAAGGCGAAAGCCTTGGGGTGATTGATCGCTGTGCGGTGTCGAGGAGCAGCATATACGTTTTTTCGAGCGCCACAAATCGGTCCACGATGGGACCGACATTATTAAAGATGCTGGGATTTTGGATCAGGCGATCGACGCTCGGAACCGTGGGAACGTCGCTTGAGGAGGTTGCTTTTCGATTGCCAAACGTGAACCCCGACAAAAACGATTGCACACGTTCGCGCCAGCCTAACTTACGCACTTTTTCTTCACCGCGCAGGGCGTCGACCATGGGGCCGATTTCCGTGGGAGTCCCGGAAACAAGCGATTTCCAAGCATCTGCCGGCTTATGGTCGAAAGTCGTGATGGCCTGAGACACAGGTGGCGCTTGAGATTCTCCCGACGGTTTGGAAGCCATCTCGATATTTTTGATCTGAGGATTGAAATTTGTTTTCGTCATAACTGAGGGTTCTCGTCGTGAAGCCTCGGAATGAGCTCCTCAAGGTCAGCGATGGCCTGGGAGATTTTTGTCTCAATCGTGGCGACTTCTCCCCCCGGAAGATACCCGCCTTCTTTGAGCAGCCCAAAGAGTTGTCGCTTGACCTGCAGGCGTTTCATCAGCTCCTCAGGGGCATCAGGTTGAACCTGAGGTTCATCGCGTTGGAATTCTTGGAGGACGTTCAAGAAATCGACTTCTTTTTTTATAGGGGTGACATGCATCGCTTTGCTCCGTTGCCTATTAACCATGCAAAAGAGTTGCCAACCGTGGAGCTGAGGGGAGTTTCGAGGACTTAAGACTCAGGGAAAAAGAGGGTCTGAACGCGGAGGAGATTTTTACAGAGCTGCCGAACGTCTTTGTCAAAAGCGGTTTGAGATTTTCTTCGTACCGTCTTTTTGAGGAGATTTTCAGCCAATGTCGTCATGCGGAGGATGTCTTTGTGGAGGGTTTTCTCCGTGGCCTTGGGTCCGCGTTCTTTTGGGCGAAGACGGCGCGGTGGCGTTGCACGGTGTTTTCTCATGCCGAGCATTTTTTGGATGAGTGCAGGAATCGCTTCAAGGGTTTCCCGTGATTTTACGAGATATTCCGTGATGCCCCGTTTGGTGAGATCAGCGGCGAGGCGTTCGTTTCCTGAACCGGTGATGACCGTGAAGGGAGCGCCAGCAGCAAGTTCGAGGAGTCGATCAACATGAAGAAGGATCGATTCTCCTCGAACCGTGCCAGCGGTGAAAATAAAATCATAAGTTGTCTTGGACAGATATTTTACAGCGTCTGCGAATGTTTCCACGGCGTGGACGACAACCGGGGAGGCGTATTTGTCCACCAATTCCGTCAACAGCTCGGCGTGATCGACATTGTCTTCAATGAGAAGGACATGGCGCAGATTTTTTAAGGATGGCTTCTTTGCCTGCATGAATTACGCCCCCAAGAAGCTTTTGAGCGCGCTCGCCTTATCAGTTTTTTCCCAGGAAAATTCTGGTTCATTTCGACCAAAATGTCCGCCAGCCGCGGTTTTGCGATAGATGGGGCGTTTGAGGTCAAGGTATTTGATGATGCCAGCGGGTTTCATGGGGAAGATTTCGCGAACACCTTCCAGGAGTTTTTTCCGGTCCACTTTTTCCGTGCCGAATCCATTGATCATGACGGAGACGGGTTCGGGATAGCCGATGGCATAAGCGATTTGGACTTCGCAGCGGTCTACGACTCCTGCCGCAACGATATTCTTGGCGATGTGGCGAGCCATGTAGGATGCACTGCGGTCGACCTTGCTCGGGTCTTTTCCGGAAAAGGCACCGCCGCCGTGGCTGCCGTGACCGCCATAGGTGTCGACG
>JACQOX010000129.1 GCA_016202335.1 Deltaproteobacteria bacterium | reverse complement strand
TTCTTGGGAATCATTGCGGTGAGTCTTGTCGGCTGCTTTGGCGACCAAGACCCCGTGGCCGTGACGGTAAGGTCTGAACAGGTAGAGTTGGAAAATAATGAACGCACTGATCCCTTGACCGATCGTACCGCGGAAGAGGAAGGTGCTCGTACTCCCGATGGTTCTGAAGGGGACGTCATTGATGGTCGTCAGCAACCTCCGGTGACTGAAAATGGCGGAGAAGAAACTCAGCCAGAGGATGCACCTGATCCGATGTCGTTTGTCGAGGCTTCCTTGAGTTGGCGGGTGGATCGCGATGAAGCGTACACGCTTCTCGCAGAAGGTGGTGTGCCGCCATATACTTGGACCCTTCAGAATGCCAATCTTGCCCTGCAACTTCGTCTGCAAGATGGAAAACTGCATGGTCATCCTCTCATTTCCGGCGATTTTCGAGCCAAGATCAGAATGACAGATACCCGAGGGCAATACGCCGAAAAAGAATTTGGGATTAAAGTCACGGATAACCCTTCCCTTGTGGTTCGCCGCTGCACTGCCGTTCGTAATGCGAGTGGGGCGCTGATCGATTGCCGTGATGAAACAGATGTCATTCCTACAGGTACGTCGAATGTTCCCCTAGAAAGAGACCAATTGCTGAAGTTCACGGTTGCAGGTCGTGGCCAGCACTATGAGTGGCGAATCAATATTCCGGATCTTGAATTGACGTCGCTGATTTCTGGTGCAGGTTCAAAGAAGGCAGGAAAGAGCCGGAAGGCTCGCCGTAGCGACGAGGCCTCGAGGCCGGAAACAAGTACCGCATCACATCCGTCCCAGAACTTAACGCAGTATCTCCAACTCAAAAATGGCCACCGCCACATTGCATTTCCGTCCGTGCGCGTTGAAGCGGTTGATGCGGCCCAAAGTGGAGCACTTTGGGAGGTCGGCAGGATTTCCTTCGAAGATCCATGTTCAGTGTCGAGACCTCGCATCACTTTCAACGATCAACATGAGAAAGCGGTGATGAAGGGTGGTTTTATTTGGGAAAGCGTGACCGTCCAAGGTGGTGTGGCTCCATATCGCGTGAACGCCCGCGGTGTGCTGCATTTTGGTCATGATTTTTCGGTTGGTATCGCTGATGGGTGTCGGGATCTCCCGAGTCGCTATGACACTCCACCACTTGACCCACGAGAAGAACAGTACATCTTTTATTCAACGAGACCTGCGGATCACAAATACGATGAACAAAAACGGCTCAAACTCATTCCCAATGCTTTGGAAACGCGAACCACGAGCCAGATGTTCACCTTGAGCGCAGGGATAGAGTATGAAAAACCTCTTGGGCCGAATGGCATCGATTGTACGTCCATCTTGGAAGATATTTTTGTGGAAGTGACCGATCGTTGCGAACGCAAAGCCGTGGCTGTGAAACGCTATCGGATTGAAAACTCCACCTTCATGGAAAAAGGCTTTGAGGGGCAGATTGCTCTCCAGGTCGACGATGTGCCGGAAAATGCCGCGATGGTCGTGGAATTTGTCGATCCAAGAGGAATGGTGATCTATCGTTCCCAGGATATTTCCCTGTATTCCCTTACGACCAGTGGCTTTAGTTGCCCGGTGAGTGATGATCCCGAAGACTGCGTTAAGTATGTCCATCTCAAGATGTTCAAGGTCAGAGGCGACAACCCCGACGTTCGCCAATTGCTTGGGCGCATTCTCTTTATCAATATTGCCGGTGAAATTCGTTTTCGATTCTTTGGATTGCATCTCGACGGGAATTACTGGTTTGCGGAAGTCCGGCCTGCTCAACCGGTTATGTACACAGGGTCGGTTCCTCAGGTCCTCCAATTCCTGCCGACGTGGACCCTCTCACGTCCACCGCGCCCAGATTTTGTGCCGCCAGGTCAGCCAAGTTCAAGGAGTATTGAATCTGTCGTGTGTGGTGCAGCTGGATACATCTGCATGTGCGATGGCAGCGGCAAAACCAGTCTGGATGGGGAACTCATCCCCAATGTTCACGAGTGCCGTCAATCGACCGATGCGATGAAGATTCTATCGCCAATAACCGGAGGCGTATGAACCAGTTGAAGCCGATCTTTCGCTTAGTGCTCATCACTATATTCGCTGCTTCGGGTCTTATTGGCTGCGTTGGCGACGACAGTGGAACAGAAACCGTGGCTGTGACCGTTCGTTCTGAAGGCGTTCCCCTCGGGACATCAACCCAACCTGACTCCGACTCATTGCGCATACCGATCGATGGATCTGGTGGGACTTCAGGTGATGGAGATACTGGTTCAGATGGAAGCCATGCAGAAGGTGCTGAGAACGGCACGGAAAATGGCACGGAAAACACTGAGACGGGTGCGGGTGAAATAGTGCCTGATCCGCTTTCGCTTGCAGGTGGCCGCATGAATTGGCGGCTGGATCGAGATGAACAATATACCTTCAATGTTGAAGGTGGTGTGGAACCCTATTCGTGGAGTGTTGTTGGCCAAGTGGATCCAAGATTAGATATTCGACTCCAAGACGGTGTGCTCCACGCACATCCTCGTGTGGCTGGAAAATTTGACGTGAAAGTTCGCGTGACCGATCATCACAATTCTTCGCAGGAGAAAGAATTTCGGATCAAAGTCGCAGAGGGCTTCACGCTTTCCGCAAAGCTCTGCAAGGCAACACGCGATGCTGCGGGTAAAATCACGGCTTGTTCCGAAGAAGGGGCAACGCTCGCAAATCCTGCCCCCAATGTTGTTCTTGATAAAGATCATGTGCTCAAACTCGAAGTCGATGGCCATGCCGAACGCTATCAATGGACCGTGAATCACCAAGATCTTGAAATCGTTTCCCGGGCTACGTCATCGGGAAGAACAACGAGTAAAACTCGTGACCGCGAAAATCGGCGCATGCGATTCCTTCAACTCAAAGGTGAATTCAGAAATGTGACACTTCCAACCGTCACCGTTACGGCGAAGGATGATGGTGATAATAGAGACTTGTGGACTGCTACGGACGTTGTTGCTCAAGAAAGAGTAAATACATTAGAATCAATGCGTGCTTATTTCTCAAACGACGATGGTGAAAACAAGGTCAAACTCAATGATGCTCACTATGACTCTTTGATGGTTCGTGGCGGAACGCCTCCTTATTCAATCAAGGAAGTTCGGTCGACATTGCTTCGCAGTGGTGGTTTCTGTGAACTCTATGAGGTTGCTGAAGGAAAAAGTTATGTGACGAAGGCCAATACTTGGGAGCTTACGCCAAAAAATGAACATGAGTTTGCGCTCAATGGTGCTTTTAAATATACTGTTCCCATTACGGTGGATAGTTTTACTCATTATTGCGATCACGTGACAGAAGTGTTGATGGTGTCTGTGCAAGATCAAACTGGGAAAGTTGATACGGCAACAAAGAGTTTTTCCATTCAGTATCCAACCGACCGTGAGTCAGGTTTCGAGGGCACTATAAAATTTCAAGCACGCGATCTCTTATTAAATCTAACAGAAATTGCAGTTGAGCTCCTTGATCAACAAGGAACCGTAAAATATCGTTCGGAGGCTTTACCTCTGTATCCGTATTCTGGGGATGCTGGGAATTGCCATTTTAATGAAGATGAAGGGGACGGTTACTGTATCAATGAAG
>JACQOX010000128.1 GCA_016202335.1 Deltaproteobacteria bacterium | reverse complement strand
TCCCTAAACGCCTGTAATTGCAAGCGTATGGGAGGATTACGTCATGAGCAGAACTGGAATTCAAACTTCCAATGTGAAGTCCAATAAGATTCCCGAAAGGGATATCACCCGATCAATCCGCGATTACCTGACCATCCGCAAGGTTTTCCACTGGAAGGTTTTTCAGTCCCTTGGGGCGACCCCTGGAATCTCCGACATCTTGGGTATCCTTCCCTGCCGGTGTGAGTGTGGCCGCAAGTACGGTCAGATGCTGGCAATTGAAGTCAAAACGGCCACGGGGAGACTTTCCGAGTCCCAGGAGAACTTCCTTCGCAATGCAGAAGAAGCCGGTGCCGTGGCCATCGTGGCGCGCGGAGTAACCGATCTTATCGAGAGGGGCTTATGAAAATTGAAATGACCGATATTCAAGACTTGAAAGCATTCGACGGCAATCCTCGCCGGATCAGTGAAGCCGGTTTGGAAAAACTCAGAAACTCCATCCGGAAATTCGGGTGGACGAATCCCATTCTGGTCCAGAAAGGGACAAACATTGTCATTGCCGGCCATCAACGGCTCAGCGCGGCCGTTGCCGAAGGCATCAAAAAGGTTCCCGCCATATTCCTGGATTTCGATGATGCCACGGCAAGAGGCTATCTCATCGCGGACAACCGCCTCCAAGACGAAAGCGATTGGGCCTATGACGCCTTGAAGCCGATGTTGGCTGAATTGGAACGGGACGGTTTCGATTTGGGTCTCATCGGCTTCGATCAGAACGAGCTCGATATGCTCCTGAAAACGACGGAGATCCCCTCGGACAATACGAACATTGAAGAAGAGGAACTCAAAAAGACATCTCATGAATGTCCGAAGTGCGGGTTTACATGGTGAATCCAACGGTTATCAGCCTCTTTGCCGGTTGTGGTGGAAGCAGCCTGGGATACCAGTCGGCTGGATTTCGGGAATTACTGGCGGTCGAATGGGACGACAATGCGGTAGAAATCTTGAAACTAAATTTCCACGGATTGCCTATCTTTCATGGCGACATCGCTACTCTGACCATTGAGCAATGCCTTCTCCTTGCTGGAATCAAGGTGGGAGAATTGGATGTTCTCGATGGATCACCTCCCTGTCAGGGATTCAGCATCGCCGGTAAAAGACGGTTCAAAGATGAACGGAATAGCCTTTTTGAGGAATTCGTCAGGCTTCTCAAAGCCCTGCAACCCAGAGTTTTTGTCATGGAGAACGTGCCCGGCATGATCAAGGGATGCATGAAGCAATTGACCGTCAAGATGTTTAACGAACTGCGCTCCTGTGGTTACCGGGTAAAAGGACAAGTCATCAACGCCATGTATTACGGCGTTCCTCAATCCCGGCAACGGGTCATCATGATCGGTGTCCGGGAAGACTTGGGCGTTGATCCCAGCCATCCCAAACCCCAAGCAAAACCTATAACCGCTTTTGAGGCCACCTGCGATCTCCCGCGCGATGATTCAACGACGTTGAAAGCCTTGGGGCATGGCATCTGGAAATTGACCGCGCCCGGTCGACATTTTTCAAGACTCCATCCGAAAGGCCATTGGTTCAATGCCTGCAAGGTCGATCCGAACAAACCGGCGCCCACCATCACCAAAACGGTTTTCGAGATGGGAGCCGCGGGCCTCTATCATTGGGAATATCCCAGGGCGCTCAACATCGCCGAACTGAAACGCCTCGCATCATTCCCCGATGAATTTCAAATGGCCGGAAGTTTTCAAGATCAATGGGCAAGGATCGGGAACAGCGTGCCTCCGATGCTTATGAAGGCAATTGCAGGACACATCAAAGAGAGAATTCTGAAAAATGTGCGATGAAATCAAACTTACCTGTAAAAATTGCGGCCGATATTTTTCGGTAAGTGTCCCTCTTTATCGGCAGAGCATCGAGAGAAACGCCCCCAGAAGTTTTTGTTCAAGGAATTGCAGTGCCGCCGTTAGGCGTCGGATGCCGATCAAGGCGAAGTTCCGCCAATGGGCGGAATTCGAGGAAAGATTACGGAGAGATATTCTGACTTCCCGGCCTGTGATCACTCTCCAGGAGATGTCCGCTGAAAAACAAGCGGAGATGAGACGTCTCTATAATCGGCCAAGGGAGCGAGAAATCGATTGAAATGGATTTTATAGGTCTCACAATTATTTTTATACCGAACCATGTTTTCAAGGGGGTAAGTCATGCCGGCATCAAGACTTCTTCGAAAGGTAACGATTGAGGGACGCGAGCTCGTAAATCTCGCCGCTCAAAAAGCGGGAGGCCTTGAGAAGCTGGCCCAAGCAATCAACTACCGCTACGATTCGCTCGTTTCCATCCGGAATGCCGGACTCCTAAGTCGGAAGCTGGAAAAGATCCTCCACACATTCCTTCAACCGGATCAAAAAGAGGCGGCGTAATATCGTGGCCATCCGCATCCAAGCCAAACTGAATCGGCCTGAGCTCCAGAGATTCCTGAACGCCATTGATGAAAAGACTCTTCGGAAGGTTGTCTCGCGTTCGCTCAACCGGACCGGCATCACTATCCGGAAGGAAGCCGCGCAAAGGATTCAGAAAAAAATTAAACTTCCCTCCAAGGACATCAAGGATGCCCTTCCCATCCGGAACAGACCCAAGGCCAGCGAGTCCATTGATTCGCAGGAATTCATTATTGCCGCCAGCGCGAAAGGCATTTCACTCAGCAAGTTCAAGCCTCAACAGGTTTCCACGGGCGTCAGTGTCAACATTACCGGCAAGCGGCAAGTCATCAGACACGCCTTCTTGATGAAGACAAGATCGGAGAGTGGGCGCTATCCGGTCATGAGACGTGTGAAGGTGCGCAATCCCAACACTCGATCAAGGCGGAGTGATAAGGGAGCGGAGTTGCCCATTGAGAAGCAGGCTTACAAAAGCATCGCGAACATTCTGCCCGAAATTACGGATCAACTCGCTCCCATTGCCGAAGAGCGCTTCGCAACCGAATTTGAGAGGAATTACAAATACCTCATACAGGGAAGCGGCTCATGAGATCGCGGGTCCTTCCCCCCCAAGGTAGAGTGCGGGTGGCCAAAGGCGCAGAATTTCACCAGGGTCAGAGAAATATTTGTCTCGTCACCCCTCATGCACAAGGAGAATAGCGTGCCGAAACTTTTGAGTCTGAGAGCTTACGCCAAACACCGGGGAGTCACCTTAAAGGCCGTTCAAGAGGCCATTGAGTACGGACGGATCCAAAAGATGAATGGCAAGATCGATCCTATTGCCGCAGACAAGGAGTGGCAGGAAAAAACAAACCCTGCGATGGCGCGAGGCAAGACGGACATACCTGAATATCACAGATCGCGTGCCATCCGGGAGGCCTATGAGGCCCAACTGGCAAAATTAGAATACGAAGAAAAAGCGGGCAAGCTCATTAATGCCGAAGAAACACGTCTCGCTTGGCTCAAAATAATCACGACAACCAAAACAAAATTATTGGCCATCCCCAGCAAGGCACGAGCAAGCCTTCCTCATTTGGCGTTGGGCGACATCGCTACTTTGGAAGAACTGATCCGTGAAACCTTGGAGGAGTTGGTTGGTGGTGCTCCCAATGACTTCAATTGAAAAAATTGTCCGGGATTCTTACAGGTTTTTTCGGCCACCCCCTAAGCTAACCCTGTCCGAATGGGCAGAACACTACGGTTACCTTCCGGCAGAATCCTCAGCCGAACCGGGAAAGTGGCACAACATCCCCTACCAGGTGGGCATCATGGATGCCATCACGGACCCGCGTATTGAACGGGTCACCGTCATGAAATCCGCCCGGGTGGGCTACACCAAAATCATCGGTCACTGTATCGGATTCTACATTCATCATGATCCTTGTCCCATCATGGTGGTGCAACCGACTGAAGGAGATGCGGAAGGCTATTCCAAAGAGGAAATTGCCCCTCTGATACGGGATACGCCCGTTCTTCGCAGTCTGATCTCGGAATCCAAGACACGCGATTCCGGCAACACCATTCTTCAGAAACAATTCCCCGGCGGGACATTGTCTTTGGTGGGTGCCAACAGCCCGCGAGGTTTCCGCCGTGTCAGTCGCCGTGTGGTGATCTTCGATGAAGTGGACGGTTACCCACCCAGCGCCGGATCCGAAGGAGATCAGATCAAGCTGGGGATCCGCCGGACGGAATATTATTGGAACCGGAAAATCATTGCCGGATCCACTCCAACCGTTACCGGGCTCTCCCGCATCGAACCGATGTTTGAGGACTCCGATAAGCGCCGTTATTTTGTTCCATGTCCTCATTGCCAAGAGTTTCAAGTCTTGAGTTTTCCCAATCTGAAATGGCCTGAAGGCAAACCCCTGCAGGCTTATTTCGAATGTGTGCATTGCGAGAAAGCTATCGAGCATAAGCACAAAAAAGAAATGGTCGAGAAAGGTCGATGGGTCGGGGAACGAGAATGTGCCGGTCACGCGGGATTTCACATCTGGGCCGCTTACTCTTACAGCCCGAACGCCACATGGGGACACATCGCCTCCGAGTTCTTGATGGCCAAGCGTGAGGGTCCTGAAGCGCTCAAGACATTCATCAACACCGTCTTGGGTGAGACTTGGAAAGAAAAAGGAGATGCCCCGGAATGGGAAAGAATCTTTGAGCGACGCGAGCATTATAAGTGGAACCAAGTTCCCAAGGAGGGCCTTATCATCACCGCCGGCGTGGACGTCCAAAAAGACCGTCTCGAATGTGAAGTTGTGGCCTGGGGAAAAGACAAGCAAAGTTGGTCACTCGATTACCGCGTTATTCCGGGCGATACGAGTGAGGATTTCCCCTGGAAAGAGCTTTTCGCATCTCTCCTGAATGAGCAGTTTTCTTGTGACGATGGGAGCCTCATGCCCATCCGAATGATCGCAGTCGATTCCGGTTACAACACCCAGATTGTCTATAACCAGGTGAGAAAATTTCCGATCAACCGGGTGATCGCCGTAAAAGGAAAAGATTTCGCGGCAACTCTGATCAGCGCGCCTCAGGCGGTTGATGTGGATTGGAGAGGGAAAAAGATTCGCCGCGGGGTCAAAGTGTGGTCGGTGGGAACTAACCTTATCAAAACCGAGCTCTATGGATGGCTCAGACTTCCAAAACCGACTGCCGAGGGAGAGCCTTATCCAGCGGGCTATTGCCATTTCCCGGAATACGACGAACATTTTTTCAAGATGCTGACCGCGGAGCAACTGGTTATCCGGACAACTAAAGGCGGCGGCCGGCGCTATGAATGGGAAAAAATCCGGGAAAGAAACGAGGCTCTTGATTGCCGAATCTATGCCCGCGCGGCAGCGGCCCTTTCCGGCCTGGACCGTTTCACAAAAGATCAATGGCAGGTGTTGAAAAATCAAAGATCGATTGAAATAGGAAAAACTCGTCCTCAGAATCCTTCGCAGGACCATCAGAAGAAAAGAAAGGTTTCTCCTTTTTTGAAACAAGACCGGTCTTTCTGGTGAAACGATATGGCATTCACTCAATCTCAAATCGATGCATTGGAAAAGGCGATTGCCGAAGGCACAACCCGCGTCAAATATCAGGACCGCGAAGTGACCTACCGCTCTCTTGAGGAGATGATGCAGATCCTGAACATGATAAAAAAATCTCTGGGACTCACCTCCGGGCAGATCAAGGTGATCAAACCGGAATTCGACAAAGGGCTTTGATAATGTCCGAAAAACATTGGATCGATCGCCTCATTTCCTATTTCAACCCCAAAGCCGGGGCAAAGCGGGCTCATTATCGGGCTGTTGAAGATCTATTTCAGAGTGCTCCATCAAAACGCCGCTACGAAGCAGCAAGTATCGGAAGAAGGACCAAGGGATGGAACGCGTTGGATACCGGTCCCAACGCCGAGGTCAAACCTGCTTTGAACCGACTTCGCGCACGCTCGCGCGATTTGGTGAGGAATAACTCCTACGCGAGCCGAGCAATCCAAGTGATTTCCGCCAATGTGGTCGGCACGGGCATCATCCCACAGCCCAAGAATAAAAAAATCGACGAGCTCTGGAGTTCTTGGGGCGACACTCTCCAGTGTGACTCCGAGGGACAAAATAATTTTTACGGGATCCAAGCCTTGGCCCTACGCGAAATCACGGAGGCCGGCGAGGTGTTGATCCGTAAAATCATGCGCCGGAATTCAGACGGATTCCAAGTGCCCCTTCAATTACAAGTGATCGAAGCAGACTTTCTCTATGACCTGACCGATCGGGTAATGCCGGGCGGCGGGTTTCTCAAACAAGGGATCGAATTTGATTCTCAAGGAAACCGGGTGGCCTATCATCTCTATCGTCAGCACCCGGGGGAAACGAGTTTTCCGGGAAACAATTTTGAAAGTGCCCGTATTCCCGCAAACGAAATCCTGCACATTTACCGGAAAGATAGGGCGGGCCAGATCCGGGGTGTTCCGTGGGGATCTCCCGCGCTGCTCAAGCTCCGTGATTTTGACGACTATGACGATGCCCAACTGATACGCCAGAAGATCGCTGCATGTTTCGCCGCCTTTGTGATGGATAAAGAAGCCTCGGACGGTCCCGGAAACGAGAGCGATGCTTTAGATAAAAAACTCGAACCGGGCTTGATCTATGATCTCCCTCCCGGAAAAGAAATTACCTTCGGCAATCCTCCGGCGGTGGGCCTAGAATATGAACCCTACGCGGCCGTCACTCTTCGGGCCATCGCGACGGGATACGGTGTTACCTATGAATCGCTTACTCAGGATTATTCCCGGGTCAATTTCTCCAGTGGTCGTATGGGATGGATCGAGTTCCACAGAAACATCGAGCAATGGCGTTGGAACATGCTCATTCCCAATCTTTGCGAACCGGTCTGGGACTGGTTTGTAGAGGCGGCCGAGCTTGCTGGCCACGTTTCGGTGAACCGGGTCAAGAAAGCAACGTGGACCCCTCCGAAACGAGAGATGATCGATCCCGTCAAAGAGACGGAGGCCCAGGTCACGGCCATCCGCGGAGGCTTGAAGACGCTATCTGAAGCGATCCGGGAACAAGGAAATGATCCGGAAAAGCAGATGGAGGAAATGGCCCACGACAATGACCTGATTGATCAATACAAGCTGAAACTCGATTCGGATCCCAGGAATTCCACTCCGTCCCAAAAAAATCCCACTCCAAACAATAATCCATAAAAATCGATTGCAACCCCATTTCTCGTCCTCATGATGAACGTCAAAGAGGAACAACTCTTTCAAGGTTTTTAAACCATGCGGCGCGAGAACACTTTGAAGAAAACTCAAATCAATCTTCCCCCTCTCTTTTTTCGCGGAGGCTTTGAACCGGAGACGCTGGACGCTGAAAAGCGCACCATCATGCTCCGCTGGTCGACCGGCGAGAAAGTTTTGCGCGGCGGTTTCTTTTCCGATCCCTTTTACGAAGAGCTCTCTTTGAGTCCTGATTCGGTTCGTATGAACCGGCTCAAGAACGGAGCGCCTCTTCTCAATACTCACTCCAATCAAAATGTCCTGGATCAGATCGGCGTCGTTGAAGACGCGTGGTTAGAGAATGGCAGCGGCTTTGCGCGCGTCCGCTTCAGCGAGCGTGCCGATGTGGCTCCCATCTTTCAAGACGTGAAAGCGGGCATCATCCGCAATGTCTCAGTGGGGTATCGCGTTTATCGCTTTCAAGATGTTTCAGGAGAAAACGACAAACTAAAAACGTTCCGAGCAACCGATTGGGAACCAATGGAACTTTCGATGGTGCCTGTTGGAGCTGATTCGGGAGCATCGGTCCGATCCAATGAAAAGGATTTAAACGCGTGCGAGGTCGTGGAGCGCACGGAGGAAAATAAAAATGAGGAGACTATTATGAAAGATCAAAATGCGGCGAAGGCTCTTGAAACTGAGGCTTCCAAAATCGATCCGGAAGCGATCCGAAAGGAAACGCTCGAACAAGAGCGCAAAAGAACTTCCGAGATCACCCAGCTTACCCGAAAATTCGGGATGGAAGAGGCGTTCTCCCGGAAGTTGATCGAAAGCGATGTGCCCGTCGATGAAGCCCGCCGGCAGATCCTCGATAAACTCGCCGAACGAAGCGACCAGAACAAAATTTTAAATCAGGTGAGTGGCATCGAAGTCACTCGTGACGAAGCAGATGTCCGTCGCGCGGGAGCCGTCGAGGCCCTGATGCACCGGTATGATCCCAAGGTCAATCAGTTGACCGAGAAGGCTCATCCCTTTGCAGGCATGAGTCTCCTGCGTCTTGCCGAAGAAATGCTTTTGCGGAATCACCAAAAAGTTTCAGGTCTTTCCAAGATGGAACTGACCAAGCGGGCTTTTTTATCCACGAGTGATTTTCCCGAAATTCTTTCGGCAGTCGCCAACAAAACACTCCGCCAGGCTTATGATATGGCACCCCAGACCTTCCGGCCTTTTGTCCGTCAGGTCTTCAATGCAGATTTCAAACCGGTTTCCCGGGTCCAACTGAGTGAAGCTCCGAAACTCGAAAAAGTAAATCAGAGCGGCGAATTCAAATACGGATCCATGAGCGATTCGGCCGAGAAGTACAACCTGGCCACCTTCGGAAAGATCATCGCGATCAACCGCCAGGTGATCATTGATGATGACTTGGAAGCCATGACTCGGATCCCGGCCTTATTCGGTCGTTCCGCGGCCGATCTCGAGAGCGATCTGGTTTACGGTGTCATTACTGGCAACGCAGCCATGTCCGATGGCATCACTCTTTTTCATGCCAACCACAGCAACTTGGGTGTGCCAGCAGCTCCCGGAGAAGCTGGATTTGGAGAAGCTCGCGAGAAAATGCGAACCCAGACCGGCCTTCAAAAAGGAAAAGACAAACAATTTTTGAATGTCACGGCCCGCTATCTGATTGTGCCGGCGGCTTTGGAGACTGCGTCTCAGAAGCAATTGACAGCAATCACAGCCAACGCCTCAAATTCGGTGAATGTTTTTTCCGGGGCTTACGTCCTCATCACCGAACCTCGTCTGGATGCTGACTCGAAAAGGACCTGGTACATGGCGGCTGACCCTTCACAGATCGACACGATCGAGATCGCCTACCTGCAGGGGCAGGCCGGCGTTTACACAGAAACCGAACAAGGTTTCGATATCGACGGGATCAAGATTAAGGCGCGGCTCGATGTTGGGGTTAAGGCGATTGACCATCGTGGTCTTTTCAAAAACCCCGGCGTGTAATTTCAAACAAGAGGAGAAACGTTATGCAAAATTTCGTTCAAGAAGGAAATACGATCACAGTTACATCACCGGCTATCGTCAAAAGTGGAGACGGTGTTGTGGTTCAGAACACATTCGGCATCGCAGCTCATGACGCGAATCTTGGGGATCCATTGGAGCTTGTTCTGGAAGGTGTTTTTACCCTGGCCAAGGCTCCCGGGCTGATTACTCAGGGCACAAGGGTTTTTTGGGATGACGTTGCAAAGAATGTAAGTCCCGTCGTGGGAATCATAGTGATTGGCGTTGTGACAGCCGATTCGCCTGCTGTTGATTTTACCGCGACCGTTCGGCTGAACAGTTCTTTCTAAGATGAATTATGTCCTGGCTAGAAACATGCGGTCTTGTTCTGGGCAATTGTTTGACCACGTTCGGAGAGGACGTCATTTACACACCTCAGGGACAAGCCGTCGTGAACATGACGGGGATTTTCGATGAACTCTACGAGGGTGTTGATCCGAACACCAACGCGATCATCACTTCCCGGCAACCTATTCTGGGCATCCGGGATTCCGATCTCGGACAAACGCCCAGACAGGACGACCAGGTTCTCGTGAGAGGAATTTTGTATCGCGTGAAGGAAGTAGAAACTGACGGGCAAGGTGGAAGCAGACTGTATCTGCATAAGGTGGGCTGATGCATCCAAGAAAACAGATTCGGGACAAGGTGGTTTCGCTCCTCATCGGAAAAACAGATGCGGCGAACAATATCTTTCCCTCAAGGGTGAGGCCCATTGAAGAGCAAATGCTCCCGACTGTTCAAGTCTACGCGAATTCGGAGAGTACGGAAATCTGGCAGGAAGCGCCGAGGGAGTATGAGCGAAAGCTTTCCCTGTCAGTCCAGATAACGGCCAAGGCCGACGACAGTCTGGAGGATGTGCTCGATGCAATCGCGATCCAGGTCGAAGATGTTTTGAGGCAGGACCATACGCTCGGAGAATTATGCAGGGACGTGATTTTATCGGGAACCGAACTCACGCTGAATCAAAACGGCGATACGCTGATCGGCTCCTGCAACATCACCTATGACGTTCTTTATTACACCCAGGCGGTCGCGGACCGGATTCCTGAGAACGGGTACAACGATTTGAACACGATGGATATTAAATATCATACACCGACGACTCCTCAGAATCAGAATGATGCCGAGGATGTTTTGGATTTGTCGCAATAAGGGGGTTTCATGGAGATCAAATTTTTAAAGCCGGCCCCGGGCGTGAAAATACGGGATCCCAGGACGAAAGAATTCCTGCCCATCGATGGCCGCAGGGTCGAAATGAGCGTTTATTGGAACCGCCGGATCCAGGATGGAACCGTCGTCGCCGATAACCCGTCGGCCGATCCGAAAATCGAAAAAGTGGAAAAGTCTTCCAAGAGAGGGAGTGACCTATGACCATTTCATTCAATCAGATTCCCAACGATCGCCGCGTCCCGTTTGTCTACATTGAATTTGACAATACCCGTGCGGTGACCGGCCCGCAGGCGCAACCCTATAAGATTCTTCACATCGGCCAAAAGATCGCCGCCGGAAGCAAGCCGGCCTTAACGCCTGTGCAAGTGACCAGCGTCGACCAGGCCGTCAGCTATTTCGGGAACGGATCCATCCTCCATCGCATGCTGAAAGGTCATTTTGACAATAATACTTCGACCGAGATCTGGGCTCTGCCTTTGAATGACGACCAGGCGGCCGTCAAAGCGACAGGCACGTTTCTTTTCGCGGGTCCTTCGACGGAATCCGGAACCCTATACGTCTACATCGGCGGGGACCGGATCAAAGTCGGCATCACCTCCGGGGATACCGGTGCCCAGATAGCGACCGCTTTAAAAGCGGCCCTGGATGCGGCGGCCTATCTTCCGGTCACGGCAACCGTCAATAACGCCACCGTTACGGTAACGGCCAAGAACGGCGGCGATACCGGCAATTTCATCGACCTTCGCCACAGCTATTATGACGGCGAGAAACTTCCCTCCGGCGTGACGCTGACCATCACCGCGATGGCTGCGGGAGCCGGTAACCCTGATGTCGATGGGGCTTTCACCGCAATTGGTTCGGAACAGTATAACGTAATCGTCGTTCCCTACACCGATCAATCGAACCTGACTAAGATCGACACCGAGCTTTCGGACCGCTGGGGGCCAATCACCCAGAACGATGGCTTCGCCGTCACGGTCTCGAACATCACCTATGCGAACCTGGTGGCCTTGGGAAACGGACAGAACTCGGAGCATTTATCAATCGCTGGAACGCCAAAATTTCCGACTCTCCCGTGGCAAATCGCCGGTGCGCTGGGTGCCGTCGTCGCCTATTACGGCTCCATCGATCCGGCCAGACCCTTTCAAACTCTTGCCCTAAACGGTGTTCTCCCTCCTCAAGTGGGAGAAAGACTCACCGACGATGAAAGGAATCTCCTTCTCTACGACGGGATTTCCACGCTCTTGATTGACGCCGGCGGCAAGGCACGGATCGAACGCATGATTACGACCTACAAAACGAATGCTTTCGGTGCTGCCGATACTTCTTATCTCGATCTGACTACGATCCTCACGCTTTCTTATCTC